>CATYHY010000150.1 GCA_958407085.1 uncultured Collinsella sp.
AAGGCGTTTGGCGGCAATGAGGTGCTCAAGGATATCTCGCTCGAGGTCAAGCGTGGCGAGGTCGTGGCGATTATCGGGCCTTCGGGTGGCGGCAAGTCCACGCTGCTGCGGTGTGCCACGCTGCTCGAGACACTCGGCGGAGGCTCGCTCTCGTTTGGTGACCTTGCCGTTGCGACGGATGCGGGTTCGGGCGCAGTCTATGCGAAGGGCGATGTGCCCAAGCGGGCACGCTCGCGATTCGGCCTGGTGTTCCAGAATTACAACCTGTTCCCGCACTATACCGTGATGAAAAACATCATCGACGCGCCGATCCGCGTGCTTAAGCGCCCGCGCGAACAGGCGGAAGCTCGTGCGCGCGAGTTGATCGCGCAGATGGGGCTTACGGGCAACGAGAACAAGGTTCCGTGTGAGCTTTCGGGCGGTCAGCAACAGCGTGTGAGTATCGCCCGCGCCTTGGCGCTCGACCCGGAGATCCTGTTCTTTGACGAGCCGACCTCGGCGCTCGATCCCGAGCTGACGGCCGAGGTGCTGCGTGTCATTAAAGACCTTGCCGCGCAGAATATGACGATGGTGATTGTGACCCACGCAATGCAGTTTGCGCGCGATGTTGCCGACCGCGTGGTCTTTATGGATGGCGGCCGCATTGTCGAGGAGGGTCCTGCCGAGCAGGTCATCGACCATCCGCGTGAGCAGCGCACCCGTGAGTTCTTGAGCCGTATCGAGGGATAGGCTCAGGTATTTACTCAACTATTAATTAAGGCGAAGCCGCCGCAGGTCTTACGGTCTGTGGCGGCTTTTTGTTTGCATCGACGGGGTTCAATAATCGCCTCACAAGCTTGTCTCTTCCTCTCGCCGCCTGTATTCATACGTGCGCCGAAAGGTATGCATGGACGGTCGCCCGTGAGGGTAGGGTGGTGGCATAGGACATTTGGAGGGTGAGTCGGCTCGGCTGCCGACCATGCTGCTCCCGGGATGGCACCGACCGCGAACTCTCCCCGTTGGCGTCGCGCATTGCGCGCGGCCCTGCAAGGAGGTCATCATGGGTGCTCCCAAGACCGGTAACGTAAGGAACGTGGTGCTCGTAGGCCAAGGCGGGGTGGGCAAGACTTCACTCGCCGAGGCCATGCTCCACCTTTCCGGCAAGACCGCCCGCCTGGGCGGCCACGACGGCACCAAGCCCACGCTCGACTATGACCCCGAAGAGGTCAAGCGTGCATTTTCCATCTCGACGACCATCGCGCCGATCGACTGGAAGGGCGCGCGCATCAATGTGCTCGATGCCCCGTGCTACCCCGATTTTATCGGCGACGCCTTTGCCGCGATGAGCGTCTGCGAGACGGCTCTGTTTGTGGTCGACGCCGAGGCCGGCCCACAGCCTACGACGGTTAAGCTCTGGTATGCCGCCGAGGACCTGCGTCTGGCGCGTGCGGTGTTCGTAAACCGCCTGTCGCGCTCCGAGGCCAGCTTTGCGACCACGATGGACCTGCTGCAAGAGCGCTTTGGCACGCGCCTGGGCGCCGTGACCCTTCCCTGGGGCGAGGGCGAGGACTTTGACGGCATCATCGACCTGGTGCGCATGAAGGCGCGCCATTGCAACGGCACCGAAGCCGTTGAGTCGGAGATTCCCGAGGAGTATCGTGCCCAGGCCGAGGAGGCCCATGACCATCTGTGCGAGTTGGTGGCCGAGGCCGACGATGAGCTGATGATGAAGTACCTGGAAGGCGAGGAGACGCTGACGCAGGAGGAGCTTGAGGGTCTGCTGTCGAAGGCGATCGCCGAGCGCATCTTTGTGCCGGTCTTTGCGGGCGATTGCATTAAGGAGCAGGGCGTCAACTCGCTGATGGACGACATCGCGACGTACTTTCCGGCGCCGACCGACTACGGCGAGATGCCGCTCATCGACGGTGATTCGCTCAAAATCTCGAGCGACGATGACCGTCCGGTGGCGTTTGTGTTTAAGACCCTGGCCGATCCGCAGCAGGGTCGCATCAGCTTTATCAAGGTGCTGACGGGTACGCTTGAGCCGGGTCTTGAGCTGATCAACGCGCGTACCCGCAAGGGCGACCGTCTGGCTCACCTGTATGTGATGTGCGGCCGCGATATGACCGAGGTCGGTCACGCCTATGCCGGCGACATCATCGTGGCGCCCAAGCTGGCTGCCGAGACGGGCGACACGCTCTCGATTACCGGTAAGGTCGAGGCCGCGGCGTTTAAGTTCCCCAACTCGCAGTACCGCATTGCCATCGAGGCCGAGAATCGCGGCGACGAAGAGAAGCTCTACACGTTTATCGAGAAGGCCTGCAAGGCCGATCCGACCATGAGCATCGACCGCGACGAGGAGACCGGCCAGACCATTATCTCCGCCGTTGGTGAGGCGCAGGTTTCGGTGCTGCTCAACCGTTTGGAGGATCGCACCAAAGTCGTGGCCAAGAGCGTGCCGATCCGCATTCCGTATCGCGAGACCATTCGCCGTACGGCAAGTGCCCAGGGCCGCCATAAGAAGCAGACCGGCGGCGCCGGTCAGTACGGCGACTGCTGGCTGCGCGTGGAGCCGCTCATTGGGCCCGACGGCACGAGCGATGGCTATGAGTTTGTGGACGAGGTCGTGGGCGGCCGTATTCCGCGCTCGCTGATCCCCGCCGTGGACAAGGGTGTCCAGGAGACCATGAAGGACGGCATCATTGCCGGCTACCCGCTCACGGGCATTCGCGTGGCTGTGTACGACGGCTCGTATCACAGCGTCGACTCCAACGAGATGGCGTTCCGCGCGGCAGCTCGCATCGGCCTGCGCAAGGCATGTGCCGATGCCGACCCGGTGGTGCTGGAGCCCATTGAGGAAATTACGGTGACCATCCCCGAGAGCTACGCCGGCGCTGTGATGGGCGACATCTCGGCATCGCGCGGTCGCGTGACGGGCATGGAGACCGATGAGCGCGGCGATACCGTGGTTATTGCCCAGGCGCCGCTGGCAGAGCTGACGGATTATTCGACGCGCCTGCGCTCTATCACGCGCGGCACGGGTGACTTTACCATGAAGCCCGCAGGCTATGAGCAGGTGCCTTATGACGTTCAGGCCAAGCTGGTCGAGCGCTATGAGGAGGGCCGCGCCAAGTAGCACGTGATTTTGTCTGCAATGTAGGTGCTGACGAAAGGGCCGCCCTGGGTAACCGGGGCGGCTCTTTTTGATTCCTTGGGGACGGAGGAAAACGGATCATTTAGGCTTTGGGGCAGCTTGGTCGGTCCTAGTCTCCCGAGGCCTGATTGCGGCCGGTGGTGTAGTCGATCTGCACGTGCGGCTGCAGGTTGTAGCAATATACGTGGAAGCAGAGGGTCTTGCCGTGGTCCTCGACCGATTGCGCCTCAAGGCGCATGCCACGGCAGACAAGTTCCTCTTCGTTATACATAGGCGTGACGCGGTAGAGCACATGGTTGCCCGTATCGCGAATATAGTTGAGAATCTGCTCTTCAAACGGCAGCATGCCCGTCTCGTTGAGATAGCGCGTGCCGGTGAGGAGATTCTTGCGGTTGGCGTTTTCGCCGCAGAGCGACCAGGCGATAAGGTGGCAGCGGTTGTAGAGGCTCTGGCCCGGAATAAAGTCGTAGCGCTGCTGGTGCCAACCGGCAGGATGGATGCGCGAGATATCGCCGCGCTTTCCCTGTCCGAGCGACTCGGGGCCTACACAGGCGAGCGCCTTGCGAGTGCGACCCAGGCTGTCGAGCTTGGAGAATTTCTTAAAGCAGCCCTCTTCGGTGGCGCGATCGTATTCATCGAGTGTGAATGACGGCGTGCCGAGCGGGTGCGTGCTGTCGGCGCGAAGGGCAACGTAGGGGTTGCCGGCGTAGTCGGGAATGCTGCTGAGATAAACACCGCGGGCGCGGTTGAGGT
>CATYHY010000151.1 GCA_958407085.1 uncultured Collinsella sp.
CGGTCGGGCAACCGGTCGCGGCGATGATGTCAAACTTAGCCATGTGTCCCTCCTTCTTGAGTACAGCGCCCGCGGGCGCTCCCCTACACGCGCTTCGATGCGCGTTTTTCCACAACTGAAAGATACCAACCTACCGTCCGCGTGAGAAGAGGCAAGGTGCAATTCTCCGGTGAAAGGTTCTTTCATAACCGTAAACGGTAGGTGAAAGTTTACCATCAACACTTGAAACGGCAAGGTGTATCTTGGAATTGGAAATGCCCGTATACTATGGCATTGCAAATCAAATTAGATTTTCATGCCAACCAGGAGCCATCCATGACTGATAGTAGCAAGAGCGCACTTTCCCTCATAAGCACCCATCAGGGATACAGCGAGTCCGAGCAGCGCATTGTCGACTATATATTGGAGCACCAGTCCGAGGCGCCGCGCCTCACGGCCGCTCAGCTCTCACGCGCCGCCGCCACGTCCGAGGCGACCGTTTCGCGCTTCTGCCGAAAGCTTGGCTTTGGCAGCTTCCGCAGCTTTCAGTTTTCGTTGGCGAGGGATTTGGAAAGCCAGCGCAACGAGGGCCTGACTGACGAGGTCTCGCTCGACAATATGGAGCAGAGCCTCAAGAACATCCTGGCTGCCAAGGTGAGCGAGCTTAATGCAACCATCGACGGAATCGACCACGATACGCTGGCGGCTGTTGTGCATGCCCTTAAACATGCAGGGGTTATTGAGTTTGCAGCTGTGGGCAATACGAACGCGGTCGCGCTCGATGCGACGTTTAAGTTTTCGCAGCTGGGCCTGCGCTGCATGGCGAGCACCATTAGCGAGACATCAATCGGCTTTGCGCTCACGTTGCGCCCGGGTGACGTCATCGTGCTCATCTCAAACTCCGGCAAATCGCGCCGACTGAATCGCATGGCAAAAGCGGCTCGCAACTGCGGCGCAACCGTAGTCGTCATCAGCAGCGACAGCAAGTCTCCGCTTGCTCGTTTGGCAGACTACACCTTTAACACCGTGAACCACGAGGCGCTGCTCACCACGGGCGACTTTGCGTTCTCCAAGATCAGCGCCACGATGATCATCGAAGTCATCTACAACTTCCTGCTGCCCGAGATTGAAGACGCGCGTGAGCATATCAGCTACTACGAGGAGCTCATCCAGCCGGACAAGGTCGTTGAGTAGGTAAATTGGGGAGCCGATAGACGCCCCTCGCCACGAAACCCGCCCATCTACTACGTTTTAACCGCAACCGCCAACCATACACCCAAAATAGAGAAAACCGCAGGCGTTCTACCTGCGGTTTTCTTTTTGCAATTCTCGGCGTGGTTGCCGATGCCCTACCAAACGTAGTAGATGGACCCGTTTCGTGGCGGCCGGGTTGGACATGCGTGTGGCGACTCGACCTAGGCACGCGCCTCCGCAAGCATCTGCCTGGCGTGCGCCAGGCTTGCCTCGGACTGATCGCCGCTCAACATGCGGGCGATCTCGGCGGTACGCGCTTCGCCGGTTACCTCGTCCAAATGCGTCTGGGGAACATCGCCTGGTTCCTTGCTGACAACATAATGCTTATCGGCCATGACGGCGACCTGCGCCAAGTGGGTTACGACAATCACCTGATGCGTAGAGGCGAGATCTGACAGCACGCCCGCGAGTGCACGCGCCGTGGAGCCACCGACACCAGCATCGACCTCGTCAAACACCAGCGTATCGACACCGTCCGCGTTACCGAGGACAACCTTACTTGCCAGCATGACGCGGCTGAGCTCGCCGCCCGATGCAATGCGGCGCAGGGGACGTGGAGTCAAACCGGCACCGCTGCGGTATAGCAGCTCGTAGCTCGAAGGACCAACGGGCGTCCACTCAGCACGGGGAAGATCGCGCGACTCCCAGACGAGCTCGGCACTACCCATCTCCAAGCGCGCCATCTGGCGGCCAACCTCGTGGCAGAAGCGCGGGGCCGCCGTATTTCGAGCGCGCTTAAGTGCCTTGGCAGCGGTAAACAACTCGCGCTCAGCGCTCCCGAGTGCCTCACGCGCCTTTTTGATCTGCTCATCGCCATCATCGACCAGGGACAGCAGCTCTTGCGAGCGATCGCGCATAGCAAAAACATCGTCCATGGTGGGACCCCACTGACGCAACAGGCCCTTGAGGTCGGAATACCGCTCACGCATGCGAGCGAGCTCGCGCGGGTCGAAGGCGACGCCATCACGATAGGCACGAAGCTCGTTCGCGCAATCCTCAAGGGAGATGCAGGCATCCGAAAGCGCATCGGCAATGTCGCCCAGTTTGCGATCGACGGAAGCCATACGGGAAAGCTCTGCCACGGCGCTGTTCACGACATCGAGCGCTCCCCCTTCGGAGGCAAGCGATGCATGGGCATCGTTAGCCGTGGCAACCAGTACCTCGGCATGTTCGGAGCGCGGCAGCAGTTCCTCGAGTTCCTCATACTCGCCCGGCTTGGGGTCGACCTCGCCGATGCGCTCGAGGGCAAAGCGCGCCTCCTCGACGCGGCTCCCCTGCGCACGCGAGGCCTCTTCGACACGTCGAACCTCCTTGGCGGCAGCACGCGATGCCTTAAAGCAGGCGCGGTACGCATCCAGCGCCTCGAGTGCCGGGCGCCCTGCCCATGCATCGACCATCGCAACGTGATGCGCCGGGTCGAGCAAGCGCTGATGCTCGTGTTGGCCGCACAGATCCATCATCACGCCAACGCGCTCCGAAAGCTCGCGCACACTGGCGATGCGACCGTCAATCTTCACGCGGCTGCGGCCCTCGGCAGAAAGGCTGCGCTGGACCGTGAAGCCCTCCGTGTCGTGCGGCCCGTCGAAGAGTCGCGCCTCGACGCTCGCCAGCGCCTCGCCCTCGCGCACCGTCGACGAATCCGCACGCTCGCCCAAAATAAGCTTGAGGGCCGAGAGCAGCGCGGTCTTGCCGGCACCGGTCTCGCCAGTCAGGACAGTCAGGCCGGCACTCGGCACCAGCGTCGCCTCGCGAATGAGTGCAATGTTAGAAACCTGCAGCTCATCGATCATGACGGACTCCGTAGAATACGCGGCTCACCGAGTTATAGAAGCTCTCGGGGCCGTAATCCAGCAGCAACACATCACCGGGACCGCGACGCACAGCCACGCTCTCGACCGTGCCATCGCAGGTAATAAACTGTCCATCGATGGCGATCGCCGGCACGCTCGGGCGATCATCGGACATAAAGATTTCGACGACATCACTCGGCGAAGTCAAGAAGGCACGGGCCTGAATGGTGTGCGGCGCAATGGGTACGCAGACCATGCCCGTATAGTCGGGGCTCACGATGGGGCCACCGGCACTGAGCGCGTAACCCGTAGAACCAGTCGCCGTCGAAACGACGACACCGTCACCGCGTAGGCGGTCGATATGGTGGCCGGACACCGTGATGTCAAACTCGACCATATCGGACAGAGGGCCGCGCGTAAGCGCCATGTCGTTGAGGGCGAAGGTGCGCACGACATCCTTCGTACCGTCTTCGCGCACGGACACGATATCCGCGGCGATGGTAGCGCGACGGCTCACATGCAGCTCGCCGGACAGGGCGTCGCTCACGACCTGCAGAATGTCGCGCTCCTCGGGACTCGCAGCCGTCAAAAAGCCCAGGTGACCATAGGAAAGACCGAGGATAGGAATCTCGCGATGGTTGAGGATGCGGGCAGCGCGCAGCAACGTACCGTCGCCGCCGAGCGTAATGACCAGATCGGAGCCGTCAATATCAGGCGTGCTCTGAATCTTGGATCGCTGGTCGGCAGCCCATGCGACCTCATAGCCCTGGCGCGTCAGCCAAAGCTCGAGCATCAGGCCGCTCTCGACCGCCTCTTGCTTGTAGTAATTGGGAACCAGAAAGACCTTCATAGCGT
>CATYHY010000152.1 GCA_958407085.1 uncultured Collinsella sp.
CGCGGGCGAGTGCCTCGCAGCAGTTGGAGCCCACGCCTCCGCAGCCGAGCACCAGTACCGTAGCATCGGCGAGCTTGTCGAGTGCCTCGCGGCCCATGATGATTTCGAGCTTGGTATCGCGCGTCTCGACGAGAGCAGTAGCGTTTTCGGTCATAGACATCCTCCGATGGGGAAGCGAATCGTGTTTTAGCTATCGCCATTATAGGTATTATCGCGATTCCATTTGAGCCCTTGGGGCTTGTTGAAATGAGGCAGTGATTCGCATAAGATGAAGCAGATGGCACCCGTTGCAGCGGGTTGGCCAACTCCCAAACACGTTTGTAGCGTGAGAAGTGGCCGTCTTCGCATTACGCGGGGGCGGCTATTTCATTCGACCTCCAATGTGGATGCCGAGCTCCACAGCCGCGATTACAAGCAACAACAACGTCAGGACATCGTCAATACTCATAGTCCATCTCCTTCTCGGGTAGAGGGAGCTGGCCCATCTGCTTCAACTTCTATTGTAGCTAAATACGAACGAATGTTCTATAGATGTTCCTGTATTAGATAGTTAGACAAACATCTAAATATCGAGTATAGTGTGCGCGTCGAGCGAAATACTGAGAGGAGGTCCTATGCCGGGAGAGGGTTTTAAAGCGCTGGCCGATCCTACGCGGCGGCGCATTTTGGAACTGCTGCGCGAGGGCAATTGTACGGCCGGGGAGCTTGCCGGGCATTTTGACATTAGCAAGCCGTCATTGAGCCATCACTTGGCGACGCTCAAAAACGCCGGGTTGGTGACCGACGAGCGCCATGGCCAAAACATCGTTTACAGCTTAAACACCACCGTTATGCAGGACTTGATCGGCTGGTTTATGGGCTTTACAAACACGGAAGGTGATAAGGATGAATAACGAAAACAAGGGCATTCACCCCACGGGGGTATCGTCTCGCGTGTGGATTGCGCTGGTCGCTCTGTGCGTCGCCAATGTCGTAGCGCACCTCATGGTGATGCCGAGCTTGCCTGCGCAGATTCCCACGCACTGGGGCGCGAACGGCGCCGTCGACGGTTGGGGTCCTAGCTGGATGGCCTCCGCGCTCGGCGCGCTGCCTCTGGCGCTTCTCGCAATGTTCTGCGTGGTGCCGCGCATCGACCCCAAAGGTGAGGCATATCGAACCTCGGGCAAGTTCTACCAGGGCTTCGTAATCGCCTTCACCTTGTTCATGTGCGCCATAAGCTGGCTGGGAGAGCTTACGGTCTGGGGCGTGGTGCCGGCGGTCGGTTCGGTCAACGTGCTGATTTCCGGTGTTGTCGGTTTGCTGTTCATCGGCGTAGGCAACTACTTGCCGCGTGTGAAGCAGAACTATACGCTCGGTATCAAGACACCCTGGGCGCTTGCCGATCCCGAGAACTGGCGCCGTACGCAGCGTTTTGGCGGCGCCTGCTTTATGGTGCTGGGTATTGGCCTGATTGTGATGGGCGTGGCAGGCAGCGTGCTTTCGAGTGAAGTCGTCGCCGCGGTGATTGCGGTTCTGGCGTTTGGTTCGGTCGGAGCCGTCTACGCCTACTCGTATCTGCTGTGGCGCAAATCTCAGCGGGCTGTTCGTTAAGGTTGCGGAAAACTAGCGTACGCAGTTCATGGTATGTTCTGGGGGATTTTTCCCAGGTAGTATTAGGGGGTATGGGCAACCATGCCCCTTTTTCGTTAAGTTTCAGAGCTAGTTTTCTCATTTCGTTTCCACTAAAGCGAATCAAGAATAGGGAAACAACAGGTAGAAAGGATAAAACAGACAAATGGCGGAGTTTATCTACCAGATGTATCAGGCTCGCAAGGCCCATGGCGACAAGGTAATCCTTGACGACGTGACCCTGAGCTTCTACCCCGGTGCCAAGATCGGCGTCGTGGGTCCCAACGGCATGGGCAAGTCGACCCTGCTCAAGATCATGGCCGGCATCGAGGAGGTCTCCAACGGCGATGCCAGGCTCACCCCCGGCTACACCGTGGGCATCCTGCAGCAGGAGCCGCCGCTCGACGACGACAAGACCGTCATCGAGAACGTGCGCATGGCATTTGGCGACATGATCGCCAAGGTCGATCGCTTCAATAAGATCGGCGAGGAGATGTGCGACCCGGATTGCGACATGGACGCCCTCATGGCCGAGATGGGAAAGCTCCAGGACGAGATCGACGCCGCCGACGGCTGGGATATCGATTCCAAGCTCGGCCAGGCCATGGACGCCCTGCAGCTGCCCGATTCCGACATGCCGGTCAACGTACTTTCCGGCGGCGAGCGCCGTCGCGTGGCCCTGTGCAAGCTGCTGCTCGAGGCTCCCGACCTGCTGCTGCTCGACGAGCCCACGAACCACCTGGACGCCGAATCGATCCTGTGGCTCGAGCACTTCCTGCACAACTACCAGGGCGCGGTGCTTGCCGTCACGCACGATCGCTACTTCCTGGATAACGTTGCCGAGTGGATCTGCGAGGTCGACCGCGGTCACCTTTATCCCTACAAGGGCAACTACTCCACGTATCTGGAGACCAAGGCCGCCCGTATCGAGGCGCAGGGCAACCGCGACGCCAAGCTCGCCAAGCGCATGGAGGCCGAGCTCGAGTGGGTACGCAGCTCGCCCAAGGCTCGCCAGGCCAAGAACAAGGCCCGTCTGGCTCGCTACGAGGAGATGGAGGCCGAGGCCCGCGCAAGCCAGAAGCTCGACTGGACCGACATCCGCATCCCTGTGGGCCCGCGTCTGGGCAACAAGGTGCTCGAGGCCCATCATCTGCACAAGGAGTTCGACGGCCGCGTGCTCATCGACGACCTTTCGTTCACCCTGCCGCGCAACGGCATCGTGGGCGTCATCGGTCCCAACGGTGTCGGTAAGACCACGCTCTTCAAGACGATTGTGGGTCTGGAGCCGCTGACTTCGGGCGAGCTCGAGGTGGGCGAGACCGTCAAGATCTCCTATGTCGATCAGAACCGTTCTGGCATCGACCCCGATAAGAACCTGTGGGAGGTCGTCTCGGATGGCCTGGACCACATGATGGTCGGCGAGACCGAGGTCCCCAGCCGCGCGTACGTGGCGAGCTTTGGCTTTAAGGGCCAGGACCAGCAGAAGCGCGCCGGCGTGCTCTCCGGCGGCGAGCGTAACCGTCTGAACTTGGCGCTTACGCTCAAGCAGGGCGGCAACCTGCTGCTCCTCGACGAGCCCACGAACGACCTCGACGTCGAGACGCTGTCCTCGCTCGAGGCGGCGCTGCTCGAGTTTCCGGGCTGTTCGGTGGTCATTAGCCACGACCGTATGTTCCTGGACCGCGTTGCCACGCACATCCTGGCGTGGGAGGGCACCGACGAGAATCCGGGCAACTGGTATTGGTTTGAGGGCAACTTTGAGGCCTATCAGGCCAACCGCATCGAGCGCCTGGGCGAGGATGCAGCCCAGCCGCATCGTATTCACCGCAAGCTGACGCGTGACTAATTTGTTACGCGGTTTTACCAAACCGCGTAACTGCTCGACGCTGCGCGGGCCGCAAGCACCCCATCTTGCCGTTCAAACCGTCGCTCGCGTACCGAAGTACGCGTCGCTCCTCTTTCACGGCAACCTGGGGCACTTGCGGCCCGCTCGCTGTTGGTCACGAAACATCGATGAATGCTAATAAAAACGGCTCAAATCCGGGTTTGGATTTGAGCCGTTTGTCGTTACTGCTCGGGTTCTTCGACTTTGTCGATGGCCCAGGCGGCTCCGAGACCGCCGGTGGTGTTGCGGCGGATGCGCA
>CATYHY010000153.1 GCA_958407085.1 uncultured Collinsella sp.
CTCTTTTGTGCTTATTTGCGCAGACGATGATACTCCTAATCGACTAGTCATTGGGGACGTTCTAAAACGATTACTCATTCAAGAACGTCCCCAATGACTAGGCGGGGAAGGCGTGCGACAATGGTGGGCGTTGTGTTGTTCGCGCTAAGGAGTTGCCATGTTGTTGTGTCCCGTTTGCCATGAGCCGCTGGTGGATGACGAACGCGGTGCTGCATGCGCGGGTGGGCACCGGTTTGACCGTGCGCGCGAGGGCTATCTATATCTCCTGCGCTCGTCCAAGAGCGGCGACTCCATGGGCGATCCCAAGTCGCAGGCACGCAGCCGTCGCGACTTTCTGAACCGCGGTTACTATGCGCCGTTGCGCGATGCGATGGTCGAGCTGGTGCGCGAGCGGGTGTCTGGACGTGCCGCGTCTACGAACTGCCCCATGACGTTGCTCGATATTTGCTGTGGCGAGGGCTATTACACCAGCGCCATGGGTGCGGTGCCGGGCGTGGATGCTTACGGCTTTGACCTGGGCAAAGAGATGGTGCGCCTTGCCGCCAAGCGCGGCGATGCGACCTACTTCGTGGCCAACATGAAGGACATCCCCGTGGCCGATGGCGCCTTCGATATGGTGACCGAGCTCTTTGCTCCCTTTAACGAGCGTGAGTTTGCCCGCGTACTGGCGCCAGAGGGCTCACTCTATACCGTGGTGCCGGGTGCCCGTCATCTGTTTGGGCTTAAGGAAGTGCTCTACGACACGCCATATCTTAATGATGAGAAGCTGCCGAAGACCACCGAACTCGAGTTGGTCGGAACGCGGCGGGTGTCTGCGAACATTACGCTCCAAACCCAGGCCGACATCGAGGCGGTGTTCCAGATGACGCCGTACTACTACCGCACGCGCCCTGCCGATAAAGAGCGCCTGGCAAACTTGGACACCCTTCAAACCGACATCGACTTCATCATCGCCGAGTACCGCCACAGCTAACAACCTGCCAAAAAGGGACAGGTTTGTTTTGGTAGGTTTTGTCTGGGCAAACGTAAAGGGCCGACCGCGGAGATGCGCGATCGGCCCTTTTTAGTTGCTTGGCTGCAGAGGTTATGAGAAGCGAGCGCTTACAGGCGGTCCTTGTTCTCGGCCTTAACGGCGTGTGCCTGCTGAACAAAGAACAGGTCGTAGACCACGATGACAAAGGCGACGATATTGACGGAGCTGCCGCCGAGCGCGGGAAGCGTGAGCGCGGCCTGGAAGAGCGTGGCTGCCGCGGCGACGATGCCGAGCTTAAACGCGCCATCCACCTGCGAAGGCTTGTTGGCGCCCTTGATACCCGCAACACCTGCGGCAAGGTCGATGAGGCCCTTGGCGACCAGCACGACCGCGGCGAGCATGGCGTTCGACCCGTACGTGGAATCGAGGTTGCCGGTCGCGATGCCGACGCCGGCGATGACGAGGCTGGCGATGCCCAAAACAAAGTAGACGAGGGCAAGGATTTTGAGAGTCTTGCGAGCGGAACTCATGGCTGGTCCTTTCGATACGAGTACGTCAATCTGACGTACCCCATGTGCTGCACATATGGTGAAGCACATTGTAGTTCAACGCGGCGATGCATGCGCCTGAAAGCGCTTTGACCCCGCGCAGCCCACCCCAACCTTTCAAAAAGGAAAGCTGGACGTAAGCCAAATCGATGGCAGCCCATGTGCGGCGCTGCGATGATGAGGCCGTAACAAGGAGCTGGTCTCAAGGAGGAGTCATGATGTACGGAGCAGGGCAAGTGCGTGAGCCGCGGTCGTTGGGAAGGCGCATGGGCGATTCCGTGATCGCTGCCGTGTGCACGGGATTGATGGCGGTACTTTGCATTGCGATGCTGTGGGCCATGTCGCATGTGGGACAATAGCGGACGGTTGGGTGCCGACATAAACGGCGCTCACGTATTCGTTTTGATTGTTAAGGAGTACCCATGGGCGTCGTCGATCCCTTTTCTGTTGCTCGGGCCGCGGGGCTTGAGCTGACCGGGAAGTCCGAGGGCCTCACGCTCACCGACGGCACGATGGAGCTGCGTGCCGATTTTGGCCGCATGCTGCCGCGACTCAAGCAGGGCCGTCTGCAGCAAGAGCTGTTGGTGAAGGCTGCGCGCACAAAGGGCATCGAGCGACCATGGGCGATTGACGCTACGGCAGGCTTTGGCGAGGATTCGCTGCTGTTGGCGGCCGCGGGCTTTACCGTCGATCTGTATGAGCAGGATTGCGTGATCGCGGCGCTCCTCAAGGATGCCCTGGATCGCGCGGCAGATGATCCGGCGCTTGCGGCTGCCGTGTCGCGCATGCGCTTACATGCGGGCGAGGACAGCATCGCCGGCCTTCGCCATACGGCTGAGCTGATCGGGCGGGGCGAGCTTGCCGCCCCCGACGTGGTATATCTGGATCCCATGTTTCCCGAACGCACCAAGAGCGCGGCGGTGAAAAAGAAGTTCCAACTCTTACACCATCTGGAGCAGCCGTGCGCCGATGAGGAGACGCTGGTCGAAGCTGCGCTTGCGGCGCGCCCGCGCAAGGTCGTTATCAAGCGGCCGGTGAAGGGGCCGCTGCTTGCCGGCGTTAAGCCGAGCTATCAACTTGCGGGCAAGGCCGTTCGCTACGATGTGTTGGTGCCGCCGCGCCCGTAGCTTGCGTGCGATGGCTGGCGCTCCGTCAATGCCGTGCCGATGCGGCGCCTATTTCCAAGGGTGCGACGTCAAGTGCCAGCCGCCGCAGTATTCGCATTTGTAGCAGGCCAGCCCGCGGCGTCCGCGGTTTTCGCAGTCGGCCATAACTGCCTCGGCCTCGGCGCGCGTGTCGTAACGGTTTTTGCGCTCGCACGATTTGTAGCGCCAGGCTTCATCGCGCTCGGAGTCCAGGGCGTCGCGGCGCTCGTCCTCGCGTGCAAACAGGTCGCTCATATCGCCGCCGGTAGCAGCGCTCAAAAACTCGCTTTTGGCCTTTGACCAGGCGGCTCGCTTTTTGCTTCCCATCTGCTTCGCGCCCTTCTCCAAACGTTGGTATCATTGCTCAATCAAAGTGATACCAATAAACGTGAGGTCGCCGCGTGATGATCAGAAAAACCCTCGATACCGACATTCCCGCCGTCATGGCCATCTATGACGCGGCCCGCGCCTTTATGCGCGCACATGGCAACACGACGCAGTGGCCCGAGGGCACGCCTTCGGGCGAGCAGCTGGCTGCCGATATCGCCGCCGGTGGCAGCTATGTGTGCGAGGAAGACGGACGCGTGGTGGCGACGTTTGCCTTTCTGCCGGGGCCGGACAGTTCCTACGATGTGATCGAGGGCGGCCAGTGGCGCAGCGACGCCCCGTATGCTGTGCTGCACCGCGTGGCATCCGACGGCACCACGCATGGCGTCGCGGCTGCGATGTTTGCCTTTGCCGAGGAACGCATCGACCATCTGCGTATCGACACACACCAAGACAACCTGCCCATGCAGGGCGCCATCGCCAAGGCCGGGTTTAAGCGCGCCGGTATCGTATATGTGTCGGACGGTACGCCGCGCGTCGCGTTTGATTGGCTGCGCGAGGCATAAAGGCCGAGTCACATACCAGCGTTTCATCGAAATGAAAATGGCCCCGAGTGGGGCCATTTTTGGTAAAACGCGTTGTTGTGGGGTTCGCGCTGTTACCGCCTCAGATGAGCCAAGGCAGACAAAAGGGGAGGTGCCGGCTTTCGCAAGGCGCGAACCTACGAAAATCGCCGCGCGGCAACGCGGGGCG
>CATYHY010000154.1 GCA_958407085.1 uncultured Collinsella sp.
ACGTTCTTGTTGACCAGGTCCAGGCGGGTCTCACCGGGCTTCTGGGCAGCGCCAGCGGTGACGACGATCATGGCGGCGTCGGCGACATCGGAATAATCGCCGGCGTAGATCTTCATCGGCTCGGCAAACGTCATGCCGTGCGCGATATCCAGAGCCTCACCCTCGGCGCGGTTCTTGTCCACGTCGATGAGGACCATCTCGGAGAACAGACCGCTCTGCATCAGAGCGAACGCCGAAGACGAACCGACGAAACCGCAGCCGACAATAGCGACCTTCTTCTCGTTAACCATTAGAAACTCCCATCTCTCTCCACAAACAAGCCGCCCGGGAACGACCCGAGCGGCTTGTCGTAATCCCAATACATCCAATCGGGACTTTGATTATGCCCCTATTCGCAGCCGAAAATCGACCGTTTACCGAAATTGTTTGCAGTATTCGTAAAATAACTGCACGAAATCGGTTTCGAGCTATTGACGGGCCGAAACAGGTTTCTAATACAGGCCCGCCTCGCGAATGGCCTCGACAGCCAAAGCGATCTGATCGGGCGGCAGGACCAGCGCCATGCGCACGTGCCCCTCGCCCGAAGGACCAAAGCTCGCGCCCGGCGTCACCACAACGCCGGCCTTCTCCATGAGCTCCTCGCAAAACGCCATGGAATCGGTGCGACCACCGGGAAGCTTGGCCCACACAAACATAGAGCCATGCGCGTTGGGACGCTCCCAGCCCAGGCCCTCAAGACCGTCGCACAGGGCATCGCGGCGTTCCTGGTACTTCAGACGCTGCGCCTCGACCTCATCGCGCGGACCGTTCAGGCAGGCGATGGCAGCCTTCTGAATCGGGAAGAACATACCAAAGTCGATCTGGCCGCGCAGCTTGGCAAAGGCCGAGACCACATCCTCGCGACCGACCAAAAAGCCGATGCGTGCGCCGGTGACGTTAAACGACTTAGAGAGCGAGAAGAACTCCACGCCCACATCGAGCGCGCCAGGGTACTGCAGGAAGCTGCCACCCGGCTCGCCGTCGAACACGATATCGGAGTAGGCATTGTCATGCACGATCAACAGATCATGCTCGCGGGCAAAGGCGATAATCTCCTCGTAGACCTCGGGCGTGCCCACCGAGCCGACCGGGTTGGCGGGCAGCGACACGATCATATACTTGGCGCGATCGGCCACCTCGGGATCGATGCCCGCCACATAGGGCAGGTAATTGTGCTCGGCAACCAACGGATAGTACTCGAGCTTGGCATCGGCGATCTTGGCACCCGCCTCAAAGACCGGGTAGCACGGATCGGGAACCAGAATGGTGTCACCCGGATCGAGCAGGGCCAGGCCCAAATGGCCCACGCCCTCCTGCGTGCCGTTGCACGACTGCACCATAGACGGCGTAATGCCCGAAACGCCAAAGCGACGCTCATAGTAATCGCACACGGCTTGCTTGAGTTCGGGCAGGTCGCGCAGGGCATACTTCCACATCTCGGGATCTTGGGCTGCCTGCGTGAGCGCCTCGACCACGTGGTCGTACGGCTTAAAGTCGGGCGTGCCCACGCTCATGTTGTAAATGGTCTTGCCCTGAGCCTTCAGCGCGAGAAGCTTGTTGTTGAGCGAGGCGAAGACCTCCGCGCCAAAGCGGTCGAGACGCTGCGATGCCTGCATGGTGCCACCTTTCGATATGAAAAACGCGGCGCTCCGACAAGAGCGCCGCGCGATACGGGCCATCAGATTGCAAAAGTGTAACGCTTGCAACCCCCGTATTGGTTCAATTTAGCCAACCTTAGTCAACCGGATTGAGCGCATCGATCTGCGCAAGCCACAGACGCGAGCTGGCGTCACTCGGCATACGCCAATCGCCGCGCGGGCTGAGCGTCACCGAGCCCACCTTGGGACCATCGGGCAGGCAGCTGCGCTTAAACTGCTGGGCAAAGAAGCGACGGTAGAACGTACGTAGCCACGTGTGGACGGTCTTGGCGTCGTAGACGCCCTCGAAGCTCTTGAGCGCCATGCGGTAGATCTTGCCCGGCTCAAAGCCAAAACGCAGCAGGTAGTAGAGGAAGTAGTCGTGCAACTCGTACGGGCCCACCAAATCCTCGGTCTTCTGCGCAATCTCGCCGTCGCCCGTGGGAGGCAGAAGCTCGGGGGACACCGGCGTATCGAGGATATCGAGCAAGACCTCGGCAATGCGCCCGCCAAAGACATCGGCGGCATAGCGTACCAGATGGCGCACAAGCGTCTTGGGCACGCTCGCGTTGACGGCGTACATGCTCATGTGGTCGCCGTTATAGGTAGCCCAGCCGAGCGCCAGCTCCGACAGGTCGCCCGTGCCAATGACAAAACCGCCAGCCTGGTTGGCCAAATCCATCAGAATCTGCGTACGCTCGCGCGCCTGGCTGTTCTCGTAGGTCACGTCCTGCACGGTCAGATCATGCTCGATATCCTTAAAGTGCTGCTCCACGGCAGCATGGATCGAGACCTCGCGAAAGCTCACGCCTAGGTCGCGAGCGAGCGACTCGGCATTGGACTTGGTGCGGTGCGTCGTGCCAAAGCCGGGCATGGACACGGCCGTGATACCGGTGCGCGGCAGGCCCAAGGCGTCGAACGCACGCACGGTCACGAGGAGCGCCAGCGTGGAATCGAGGCCGCCCGAAAGGCCGATGACGGCCGCCTTGGTGCCCGTATGGGCAAGGCGGGTCTTGAGGCCGGCGGTCTGCAGGTCGAGGATAGTCTCGCAACGCTCAGCCAGATCACCGTGGTCGGCCGGCACAAAGGGAGCGCGGGGGAAGACTCGGTCGATGTCGAGCGCATCGCGCAGGACAGGTTCTTCGGCCAGTACGCCCTCAAACGAAAACTCAACGGTCGCGGATTCCGGCGCATCGTCGGTGCGCGTCCACGTCGTCGAGCGACGGCGCTCGGCAACCAGGCGGTCAAGGTCAACGTCGGCGATGGCCATATCGCAGGTAAGCAGTTTGGTCGCGGCGAGCTTGGAGCCGTTTTCGTAGACGAGGTTCTCACCCGCAAAGACCATGTCAGTCGTGGACTCGCCCTCGCTCGCGTCCGCGTAGGCATAGGCGCAGTACAGGCGCGCACTCTGATTGGAGATGAGGCTGCGGCGATAGTCTGCCTTACCGATAATCTCGTCCGAGGCCGACGGGTTGAGGATCACCGTCGCACCGGCAAGCGCCATCTCGGTCGAAGGCGGCGCCGGCACCCACAGGTCCTCGCAGACCTCAACGCCCAGCACCAGGTCCTCGGCGCCCTCATCACAGCAGCGGTAGACAAGCCCCGAACCCAGCGGAACCGGACCCTGACCGGCAAATTCAACCCACACGGGATCTGTGGGCGCCGGAGCAAACCAGCGGCGCTCGTAGAACTCGCCATAGTTGGGCAGATACTTCTTGGCCGTGAGGCCCAAAAGCTCACCCGCGCAGCACACGGCGGCGCAGTTGTAGATATTCTCGGCAACTGCAACGGGAAGACCGATGGTAAAGACAATCGGCAGCTCACGAGTCACATCGAGGATATGCACCAAAGCAGCCTCGCAGGCATGCAGTAATGTGCGGTTATGGAACAGATCGGCCGCGGTATAGCCGCACAAGTTAAGCTCGGGCAGCACCAGAGCACGAACGCCGCGCTCGGCAGCCTCGCGAACAGCCGCCAACGCAACCTCGGCATTGCCCTCGACATCGGCCACGCGAATCTGCGGCGACGCCGCCGCCACACGCAAAAAGCCATC
>CATYHY010000155.1 GCA_958407085.1 uncultured Collinsella sp.
ACCTGGGCATCGGCCCGCTCCACGAGACCGAGACCAAGCGCGACTGCGGACGCGCGGCCGACGGCTCTATCATCACCAAGAGCTTTGAGGACTTGGCCGCACTCCACGCGGCAAGCCCCGTGCCCATCGTGGTGGGCGGCGGCGTCAAGACGGCCGACCTGCCACAGCTCAAGGCCACCGGCGTCGATGGCTTCTTTGTGGTGAGCGCCGTCTGCAGTGCCGACGACCCCTACGCCGCCGCCAAGGAGCTCGTCGATACCTGGCAGCAGGCATAGGCTCAAGCCGAGCAGCCGATTCGCAGCCTCATATCTTCAGCGATGGAAAGCGCATCCCAGTTTGGACCTCCATTCCGGGATGCGCTTCCCGCCGAGATGGCGGCAGCAGCCTCTACCCTGCCAGATATGTCTCCAGTGCCGGCAAGGTTGCCTCCGCATCGCGGCGGCCGATCTGATAGATGCGTTCGAGCTCATCGGGCTCGCGGCACAGCGACGGCACCTTCACCGATTCGCTCGGCCGCACCACAAAGATTTCGCCGGCAGCCTCGCGACGCGCCAGGTCATCGAGCGTAGCATTGTAGACCTCATGCCGATGCTCAAGCGCCGCGACAAACTCCGGGTAGTGACGGAACACGCGCCGCAGCATGGGCATCACGCTGTTGGGCTGCTTCACAAAGCCCGCCGGCTGCGTGAGTACCACGATATTGCGGTCATACCCCTGCGCAAACAGCCATGCACTGGGAATAGAATCAGCCACGCCACCATCCAGATACTTATGCCCGTCAATAGCAACGGGACGCGTCGCCACGGGAATCGCCGACGATGCCCGGATCCACTCGATATCCCTCTCGTCGCCATAGGGCAGGTCGTGGTAGACGGCCTTGCCCGTCTCGATATCGGTGCACACGCACGTAAACCGCATAGGACAGGCGCGATACGCCTCCAAGTCAATGGGATCGCGCTCGATAGGCACCTCGTGATAGGCAAAATCGGCATTGAACATATCGCCGGTCCGCAGCCAGCTTGCTACACCCGCATAGCGCTTGTCGGCACAATAGGCCTTGTTATAGCGAATGGCACGTCCGATCTGCCGCGATTTAAAGTTGTAGCCAAACGCCGCGCCCGCCGAGACACCCACCATATGGTCGCAGGTCAAGCCGTGCTCCATCCAAACGTCGAGCACGCCCGCCGTATACATACCGCGGTAGCCGCCTCCCTCGAGCGCGAGCCCCACCGTGCGCGTCATAGTTGACTGTGCCATGCGACCATCTCCATCCCCACAAATTCAAACGGAACAAGTATACCCGTCAACATATACCGCCCCAGTCGCATTTTTATCGAACATCGCATCATCGCGCTGCCGTTTGTCGAATAATAGCCACCCACAGCATGTGTACCCCTATATAATTTTGCACTGTTGTTTATACTACTCAGCAGTTATCAACAGCGAACATTAGCCGGCAAAGTAACCCAACAACGCAGCAAGGCGGGGGCCTGGATACACGCAAAACGCTGAGCAACGATGCGTGTACACAACGAGCTCGCCCGACGCAATCCGCTCCGACTTCAGAAAGCCGCTTAGAACATGGATACTGTCAGCAATTACACCGAAACGCTCGAAAAGACCGTCCGTGACCTTCTCGAGCGTCAGGAGGATCTGATCAGGACCGCCTTTACCGACCAGCTTACCGGGCTTGGCAACCGTGGCGGCTTTGCCCGTTCCCTCGAGGAGCTCTGGAAGCAGGACACCCCCGTTACCATGGCGTTCATCGATATCGACAATCTCAAGCACTGCAACGACGTCTTTGGGCATGACGAGGGCAACCGCTATATCTTGCAGGTAAGCCTCTATCTCAAACTGTATATGAAAGTGGACGAGGCGGCGTTTCGCATAGGCGGCGACGAGTTTGCCATCCTATCTACGATTGCGACCGAGGACGACCTCGCCGAACGTCTGGAACACTGCCGAACGATCCTGCTCAAAAACAACGATTCCGAGATGCCCCACTCGTTTAGCTACGGAGTGGCACACGCCGACCCCGCCCTGGGCGAAGCCTCCAATCGCATGACACTCGATGCCGACCATCGCATGTACGACTACAAGCTACGTCATGCCATGCACCTCGATCGGCGCAATATCACGCAAGTCCACGCCGACGACTTCGAAATAAGCGATCGCATTTTTGACGCCTTTTCGATGCTCAACGAGGGCCGTTATTTCTTTATCGAGAACTTGGACAAGGACCGCACCCTTTGGTCGCAAGGTGCCTTGCGCGATCTCGGTCTTCCTTCGGAGCACATAGACAGCTGCCGCGATTTCTGGAAGACGCGCGTCCATCCCGATGACCTCGAGGCCTACGCCAACGACATCAACCAGATCTTTAACGGCTCCAAACACCGCCGCGTCATGCAGTACCGCATGCGCAATGCCGCGGGTGACTACGTTCTCTGCCGTGCTCGCGGGTTTCGCATCGACGGCGACGGAAATGCCCCCTCGCTCTATGTCGGCGAACTTGTCAGCCACTCACTCGCCGAAACCGTCGACGCCGCTACGGGCCTCGGAACGCAGCGTATGCTGATCAACGCTATCGATGCCTGCCGCCGCGATCGTTGCGAGACGGGGCTTATAGCGGTGCGCGTTCGTGGCACGACAAAGCTCAACGAGCTCTACGGGGCCGAGGCTGTCGACAACATGCTTGCCGAATACGCGGGCCGCATGCTGTCGATCACCCGCGGCAGGAGCCGGGTCTACCGTTCACGAAGCGTCCAGTTTGTCGTGCTCAGCAACGATTTGGACCACGAGGCATTCGAGCAACTGACCCGCCACCTTAAAGAGGCCGTTTTCGCTCCTGTTCAAATCGCAGGCGACGCCATTACTCCCGTCTGTCTTGTCGTACCGGCCTTTTACGAGCACTTAACCCATCAAGCGACCGCCGTTTTAGGCGAACTCGACCGTCGCCTTCGCACGGCTGGCGGGCTTGTTCCCAACGACAGCCTCCCCATACCCGAGGCGGAGCGCAAAAGCGCCATCGCCGAACGTATCGACTCGCTCACGGGACTCTATCGACCCAGCGAGTTCATGCGGCGCGCCAACGCATTTCTCGAGGCAAGGCGCGACGGCACCTGGTGCATCGCCACGGTCGACATGGGCCACATGCGCCTGTTTAATGAATGGCACGGCCAGGCCGAGGGCGACCGCGTACTCGCCGATGTGGGCACGGTCCTCAAGGACATCGAGAATGCCGATATGGGCGTCGCAGGGTACTGGGGCCAAGATGACTTTTGCGCACTCATCCCCTTTAAGCGCATCACCGTCCATCAAATCTACAACCGCGTTCGCGAGGTCGTAGCCAGGCATGATGACGGCGTAGGTTTTTGGCCGTCCATGGGCATTTACCCCATCGACTCCAATGAGGAGATCACCATCGATGCACAGGCAAAGGCCATGTTTACCAATCGACGCGCCAAAAACGACTTCAAGGAGCGCATTGCCATTTTCCGCCCCGAAGAATATGAACACGAGATTGCGTTCCACCGCACGCTGACCGAGTTCCAGTACGCGCTCTCAAACGGCCGCATCACGTACTACCTGCAGCCCCAGGTCGATATGGAAACCGGCGAGATCATTGGCGCCGAGGCACTCACCCGCTGGATTGACAAGGACGGCTCTCTCATTTCGCCCGCAACGTTTA
>CATYHY010000156.1 GCA_958407085.1 uncultured Collinsella sp.
CCGATCATGATGAGGGCGACATTGCCCGAGGTCACAAGTGCCAGCGAGATGCCCGACGTAGTGAACGCACACACGTTGTTGGCTGCGCGGCCCATGCCAGCCCACAGTGCGGGCGTGTGCATGCGCGGCGCCAGCTGCGTAAACGTGGTGGTAAAGAACGTGACAAAAAAGCCCGAACTCAGATAAAAGACGATGAGGCCCAAGTTGGGGTCGGCGCCGGCCTCCACGGCCAAGATCGAGATGGTGGAAAGTACCGTGACGCCGAGCATGATGAGACCCATGTAGCGACGCTCGGCAAGATCAAAGACGATACCGGCGACGAGACCGCTCGCCGCCAAAAAGAGGCGCGGCCAGGTCTGTACGGCGATGGTGCCGTGGGCGTTAGAGAACGTGACGACGTTATCGAGCGTCGAGAACAGACAGGCGAGAATCATGACGAGTGCGATGCTCCAGCACGCCTGCTTGGCGAGGGCGTGCGAGGGCTCGGCAAAGGGATTGATGGTGGGGCTGGAGCTCTTGGCGGCCTTTTGGGGAACGACGCTGAGGACGGAGATGGCGATAGTCGCTGTGCCAAGGACGATGAGCTCTGCGATGCCGCCGCAATCGAGCAGGTTGATGGCGAACTGCATCAGGATGCCCGCGGCATAGGCTGCTCCCGCACCGGTGGCAAGCTTGGGGTCATCCTGGAATGCCAACGAAAAGGCGTGGTGAGTGGCGGCGCCCAGCAGGCCGAGCTCGAGGAATGCGAGGCACCCCAGAATCTCGAGCGCAAGCGGGCTCGTGGGGGACTGGATCTGGGTCAACCCCAAGATGGCGATGGGGACGGCGGCGCCGACAACTGTCTGAGACTGGCCTTTGTGCTGCGCGTGCTCAAGCAACGGAGCGTATCCGATAAAGCCGATCACGCTGGCGCCAAGGATAAAGCCCTGTGCGAGCACAACGCGCTCGGCACCGGCGAGCAGTCCGACGTTGACGTCGAAGCGAAACTCGGCGGCAAGGAAGGCGAAGGTGAAGAGCGCGAGTGCCAGAAGCGCGTTGATTTTAGACCTGCTCAGGTTCAAGGACGGTCCTTTGGGTGGACGAATAATCGTGTCCTCGATTGTAGCGTTCCCGGGACGAGTGTGGCGACAACGAAATCATATTGAATTAAATCGCAGGTAGAGGCCTAGGTTCACATCTACGAACCTAGGCATATGGAGTCATTTGGCACATCTTGGTGGTACAGGACCACCACAAAGGGGACAGGCACCTTTGTGGTGGTATATCCCTACGACCAAGGAGGCCGTTATGAACGCAAGTCACTTTGACAAGCAAGCTCAACGTGAGTCCACCTGCTCGCTGGTTCACGGTATCTGGCGTTGTGTGGGTGCCAAAATAGCTTGCGCCGGCGCGTGTGCGCTTATGGTCGGTCAGTTGCTGCTGCCGAGCGTGGCGCTGGCGACGGAATGCGCCGATCCCGCCGTTGGGACGGATGAGGTTGCCGCGGCTCCGGTGACGCCGACGGTTGCGGAGGATACGGCGGCTCCGGCGCCGGTACCGGTGGCTCCGGCTGCGCCGATGACTGACGCGGCTCCGGCGGCACCGTCCGCGGCAGAAGCTCAGCAAGATCAGCAGGACGCACCGGCGGCAACGGTGAACGATGCGGTTGCTGTCAACCAAGATGGCTCTCTTGGTGGCACCGACAGCTCGTCGGCAAACAACGCCATCATGCCCTGCGGTGTGACCGATGTTGTTGGCGGCAGCGACGTTAGGGTCAACACGACCGTGGTCCCCCACTATACGGACTGCGCGCTTCCGAGCAAGGTCACACTCAAAAAGGGCCAGCCGTATACCCACGATTTTCTCGATGTAGAGGGTGGCATTCCAGAAACGCTTGCGAGCGAAGTTGTCGAGGTTAAGTACTACAGGGCCGATGCCGCTTCGGGCACTCTGATCGAAGTTCAGGATGCGTCCATGTCCGACGTGACGGCTCGCTTCGAACCCGTTGGCAATCACATGAGGCTGACGCTGACCTTTACGGGTGGCGCGGCAGGCGGCTCGTATCGACTCACGCGCAATGAGGCTCTCTATATTGGCACGGCACTGGAGTATACCGGAACTGACTATGAAGGCAGCTCGACTATCCTCAACGAAACCAGGTACGATTATTACCTCCGCTACGCCATCAATAGCAAAATTACGCTCGTTGCGTCGGAAAACGAAGCCCTCGAGAATCTGAATGTCGACGACGTGAAGACCGACTACGCGCCCGGCGAGGCGCCCCGCGCGACCGCGACGATTCCCGCTGCTGACGCCGACAAGTACGAGATTGCCTACGAGTGCTGGGAGGAAATGGAGCTCAATATGGAATCCGGAGAGTCGGTACCCGTTGCCTTCTGGTATTCCGACCCCGCAAAGTACACGCCGGGCATGAAGAAGATTGACCACTTCGAAGAGGGAAAGTTCTACATGTACTCCGTTGAGCTGAGGCTCAAGGGCGACAATACCGTGGCCGATGACTGCAATATGAACGTCAACGGTCATTGGGCGCACCACATCAAGACCGCCAACGGTGTCTTCGCGCCAAACGCTGACAATATGCTGTGCGAGCAGCCAATCGACGAATGGCGTGCCATCGACGTTATAGAGATCAACGGCGCCACGACCACCTTCAAGGCGGGCGATAAGCCGGTCTTTACGGCGGGTACTCCGGTGGATTCGAACTCCGTCCTTCAGTGTGAGTTCTGGACGGGGAGCGACGGCAGTGAGGTGAATTCCATCGAGTTTTGGGACCAGCACATCACCAACCATATTGATGCGTTTAAGCCCGGTGTGACCTATCGTTACGGCCTGTACTTTAAGCCGGCGCGTGGCTTCTACTTTACGCCCAATACCAAGCTGAAGATCAATGGGGTTGAGTGTGGCTATCAGGTGGGCGAGGCAAGCGAGGTTGATCCCGAGAGCGGTTGGATTTACACCCTGTGGCTGAACACCAATCTGACGTTTACGCCTGAGACTACGCCTACTCCCGATCCGCAGCCCACGCCGGATCCCAACCCGACGCCGCAACCTGAGACTAAGCCCGAGACCAAGCCCGCGGCTAAACCGGTCACGACAACCACCACGGCCAAGACGGTTGAGAAAACCACGCAGGCCAAGAAGGGCGATGCTGTCCTGGCTACCACGGGGGATACCACCGCGATGACGGTCGCCGCCCTAGGCATCGCCGGCGCAACCGTAGCCGCCGCCGGCATCGCCGCAACCAAGCGCCGCAAGCGTTAGGGGTGGGTAGCGGCTCTCGTTCTCGGCCTCAGCAAAATCTCAATCTGTAACACCAAACTGCCCAAAACGGCTCTAGATGTTACAGATTGAGATGAACTGTTCGGCTGCCAACCTAACGTCTCGATCTGTAACACGTAGCGAGGAATCTGGTCTCTAACTGTTACAGATTGAGACAAAACGACCGACCAGGTCCCAAACCACCACAAAGGTGCCTGTCCCCATTGTGGTGGTTGGGGCGGCCGGTATAGAAAAAGTCCCCGCCGGGCGCGTGCTCGACGGGGACTTTGCCGTTTGGTGGCTAGCGCTGCGGGTGATTACTCGCCCAGCAGGCTCTTGGTGATGGAAGCGGCGGCCTTCTTGCCG
>CATYHY010000157.1 GCA_958407085.1 uncultured Collinsella sp.
CGCTGCGTTGTCGAATGGAAACGGTGCCGCAATCTTGGAAACGGCGCGGCAACGGACGCGAAACGGACGGGAAATACGCGAGCAAGGAAGCCGTGAGCGCGCCCGTCCCGGCTAGCGGCGGAACAGCTCGTGGGCGCGGTCGCGGAGATTAGTTGCTCGAATGACACCTTCGTAGCGATTGATGCGCAGGCGCGGGAAGGCGTTAAAGAAGCGTAGGTCGCGGCGGCTGAGTGACACGCTCGGCACCGGACGGCTTATGCCCTTGCCGGCAAGGCGACGACTGAGCGACGGACGCGGCATGCTCGGTGCGGCATCGGCCACGCGGCGGGCGGCAAGCGCCAGGCCGCGAGCACCATCCGAGATAAACGTCGGCATCGAAGCCTTCTCGCGCAGGGCATCGAGCGCCGCGTCGCCCAGCTCGACCAGCCACGCGTTAACGGCACGGCCGCGGATGTGCGTCTGCGCCACCGAGTCGATCGCCGAATCGGGAATACGTTCGAGCATGGAGTCGGACGCATCGGCAAGCGACTCATTGATGCGGTCGGCAAGGTCGGCCCGGACGCGCTCCAGCTGATCGGACAGACGCCGCCAGCTCGCCAACGAGCACAACGCGTCGACCATCATCGCGACCGCGACGATAAAGGCGGACAGCCGCACAATCAGCACCGGCAGATGGCCAAGCAGCCCCAGCAATGCCGGCTCCACTAAACGGCAAATACACAACGCACCCAAGCCAAACGCGCAGGCCCAGTACAGGCAAATGCGTCCGTGCAAGTTAAACGGCAGGTGCGAGTAATCCCAAAAGCGAGCGCCCGTTGTTTTTTCCAACAGTACGCCTACGCTGTACTCAATCACGCTGCATACGAGCGCTGCAGCGACAAACTGGCTTGAGGCATCCGGAATCCCGCGCAACAGCAGCCAGCAGGCAATGCCGCCCACACCATAGATAGGACAACACGGCCCCAGCAAAAAGCCGCTGTTGGCAAATCGTCCGTGATTGAGCATGGCGCAGACCGTCGACTCCCACGCCCAGCCGCAAAACCCGTAAAAGGCAAACGAGAGCACCAGTGCCGAAAGCGGGCAGACGGCAAGCGTCGCGCCGCCAAACGCCATATCAATCGCGGTCCCCACCGTCTACCCTCTCCTCTTTTCGCTCGATTCGCCACTCACGTCATCGTCCGCCTCGTCCTTGCGCCGCAGACGACCGGCGACCGTCTCGCGCAGAGCGCACCATTTATCTGCCAGGCATACAATCCAAGCCTCACGACACGTCGGCGGCACTGGCACCAGCGGAAACATATGCCGCACGATAATATTCCGTTCGCGCGGCGTCAGCTCAAAATCTTCCTCCGCACGTGCCAGGGCAAAAAACGGGTGGCGAAAGCCATGCAGCCGATGGCTTGGGTCGGGATCGTGCCAGTCATAGAGAAAGTAATCGTGCAGCAGGGCCCCGCGCAACAACGAAGCACGGTCGACCGAAATGCCGGCACGGCCCAAGCGCTCGGCAAAGGACAGGCTCGCCCGCGCTACCGAAGTCACATGTGCATAGACCGTCACGTCGCCATGCTGGATAAACTCGTGCGTCAGGTCCAAGCGGCCCGCCTGGGCCAGCTGGCGGGCGGCATAGTCGACCTCGTGCGCGATTTTTTCGGCACGAACGGCATCGGACATGCTGCCTCCTTCCAGCGACTCACGGCGACAAGCCACGGCCTGTGCACAATCGATAAAAACATCATGGAACATATCAGTATGGCATCGGACAAAACGTTTTGCCCCACCAGTTGGCGAATTACCGCGCCGCCGTCACATATCAAACGCCAAAATGTGCGAGACTGTCTTGTGCAATTGTGTCGGCCGAGGGAGCGCCGGCGCTCGATTCGCATGGAGTAACCCACAACGATGCTGCTTACGCAAACGACAACGCCCGAGGACGTCAAGGCTCTTAATCGTGCCGAGCTCCCGCAGCTCTGCGACGAGATTCGCCACGCCATCCTCGAAAGCTCCGCCGCCGTCGGCGGGCACGTTGCCCCCAACCTGGGCGTCGTTGAGCTTACGGTCGCGCTCCATCGCGTGTTTAACTCCCCTATCGACAAGATTCTCTTTGACGTTTCGCACCAGACCTACGCCCACAAGGCGCTGACTGGGCGCGCGTACACTTATATCGATCCGAAGCGCTTTGGCGAGGCCTCTGGCTTTGCCAATCCCGACGAGTCCGAGCACGACCTGTTCGCCATGGGCCATACCTCCACGTCGGTGAGCCTGGGCTGCGGCCTGGCGCACGCTCGTGACCTGGCGGGCGATACGCACAACGTCATCACCGTTATTGGCGACGGCTCGCTTTCGGGCGGCTTGGCGTTTGAGGGCTTTAACAATGCCGCCGAACTCGATAGCAACCTGATCATCATCGTCAACGATAACGACCAGTCCATTGCCGAGAACCATGGCGGCCTGTATCGCAATCTGGCCGAGCTGCGAGCCAGCAACGGTACCTGTGAGCGCAACGTTTTCCGCGCGATGGGGCTCGACTACCGCTATCTGGACGCCGGTAACGACGTGTTGGCCCTCGTCGACGCGTTGCAGGAACTGCGCAATATCGATCATCCCATCGTGCTGCACGTCTCCACCGCCAAGGGCAAGGGCTTTGAGCCAGCCCAGAACGACCCCGAACGCTGGCATCACGTGGGTCCGTTTGACATGGCAACTGGACGCAAGCTCTGCCCGGGCCATCCGAGCGAGCCTGCGCCGCGCACCTATGCCGACATTACGGGCGAGGCGCTCAGCGCCGCCATCGAGCGCGATTCGCAGGTCGTGGGCATCACGGCCGCCACGCCCTACATCATGGGCTTTACACCCGAGCTTCGCGCTGCCGCCGGCAAACAGTTCGTCGATGTGGGCATTGCCGAGGAGCACGCCGTGACCTTTGCCACCGCGCTTGCGCGCTCGGGCGCCAAGCCAGTCTTTGGTGTGTACGGCACGTTTTTGCAGCGCGCTTACGACGAGCTGTGGCACGACCTGTGCCTCAACGACGCCCCGGCAACCATTTTGGTGTTTGGTGCGTCAATCTTTGGCACCACGTCCGAGACGCACCTTTCGTTCTTTGATATTTCCATGTTGGGCGGTCTTCCCAACATGCACTACTTGGCGCCGGCCTGCATGGAGGAATATCTGTCCATGCTGAGCTGGTCGCTCGACCACCGCGAGCATCCCGCGGCGATCCGCGTACCGGGCATTGGCTTGGTAAGCCGTCCCGACCTTGCGCCTGCCGAAGACACCGACTACAGTGCCGTTCGCTACAACGTGGTGCGTCAGGGCCGCGACGTTGCCGTGCTCGCGCTTGGCGATTTCTTTGAGCTGGGCGAGCGCGTGGCAAACCGCTTGGCTGCCGAGTACGGTATCGAGGCCACGCTCGTCAACCCGCGCTTTGCAACCGAGCTTGACCGTGAGTTCCTCGACAGTCTTGCCGCCGAGCATCGCGTTGTCGTCACCCTCGAGGACGGCATCTTGGACGGTGGCTGGGGCGAGCGCGTCGCGTGCTATCTGGCCTGCACGCCTGTGCGCACGCGCACCTTCGGCATCGCCAAGGGCTTCCCCGACCGCTACGACCCCAA
>CATYHY010000158.1 GCA_958407085.1 uncultured Collinsella sp.
CCGAGGCCACCGGCTACGGCCTGGCCTACTTTGTGGACGAGTACCTCAAGAGCCGCGGCGACTCCTTCGAGGGCAAGAACGTCGTCGTTCACGGCTCCGGCAACGTCGCTATCTACGCGGTCCAGAAGGTCACTCAGCTCGGCGGCAAGGTGCTCGCCTGCTCCGATACCCACGGCTGGGTCGAGGATCCCGACGGCATCGACTACACCGTGCTCGAGCACATCTACAACAAGAAGCGCTCTGGCCACGACAAGGGTGTTACGCTCGCTATGTACGTTGACGAGAGGCCCAGCGCCGTGTGGCACGAGGGCGACGGCCGCGGCGTGTGGCAGCTGCCCTGCGACATCGCGCTGCCCTGCGCTCGCGAGAACACGCTGCTGCTCGAGGACGCCCAGGCGCTCGTCGCCAACGGCTGCACGGTGGTCGGCGAGGGCGCGAACATGCCTACGACCATCGAGGCCACGACCTACTTCCAGGAGAACGGCGTCGCCTTTATGCCCGGTAAGGCTGCCAACGCCGGCGGCGTGCTCGTGTCCGGCCTGGAGATGAGCCAGAACGCCGAGCACCTGTCCTGGACCTTCGAGGAGGTCGACGGCAAGCTCGAGCAGCTCATGCGCGGCATGTTCCACAACGTGGACGACACCGCCAAGGAGTATGGCCAGGAGGGCAACTTCGTCATGGGCGCCAACATCGCCGGCTTCCTGAAGGTCGCCGACGCCATGCTCGCCCAGGGCGTCTGCTAAATCTTCGCTCGACATAGCATGTGATGAGGCTCCCAGCCATTCCGGCTGGGAGCCTTTTCTATCCCGGAGGACTCCTCATAACTTGCGGTGATATACGGACTGTTTAGCGTCCCAGAACGGCTAATCAGTCCGTATATCACCGCAAGTTATGTATGGGTGGGTGGATTTTGTCCTAAAACGGTGTGCGGCCCCTCGTTTGGTACACTTAAACGTACTGGACAAGTGGAGAGATGGGGGAGAACGTGCTCAAGTTCGGTACCTACGTCCGTGTTGGAAACGCGGCCGAAGCCTATGAGCTCTTACAGAAGAACCGCAACAACAAGATTGTGGGCGGCGGCATCTGGATGCGCCTTGGTTCGCGTCGCGTGGCGACGGCGATTGACCTTTCGGCCTGCGGACTCGATCAGATCGAGGAGACCGAGACCGAGTTTCGCATCGGTGCCATGTGTACCCTGCGCCAGCTCGAGCGCCATGCCGAGCTCAACGCGCTTGTCAACCATGTCTTTGAGTTCGCCGTCCACGATATCGTGGGCGTGCAGCTGCGCAATACCGCCACGGTGGGCGGCAGCATCTACGGTCGCTTTGGCTTCTCGGACGTTCTCTCCGCCTTTCTCGCGCTCGATTCCTATGTTGAGCTGACGGGCGCCGGCCGCGTGCCGCTCGCGGTGTTCGTGGACATGGGCTACGTGCGTGACGTGATCGAGCACGTCGTAGTCGTCAAGCACGATTACCGTGCGAGCTACGAGGCCGTGCGCAAGGCCGCGACGGACTTCCCCTCGCTGAACGTCACCGCCGCCTGGTGGGACAACAGCTGGCATGTCACCGTGGGCGCCCGCCCGCTGCGCGCGACCTTGCTGCAGGGCGAGTCGTGTGGCCTGGTGAACGAGCGGCCTTCCGAGGACGAGCTTCGCGCCCTGGCCGCGTCCGTACGCGCACTGAGCTATGGCACCAACCTGTGGGGCTCGGCTGACTACCGCCGCCGCATCTCGGCACCGTTGGCGATTCAGGCCGTGCGCCGCGCCGCCGGCATCGAGCTTTCTGCCGCGCTTGCCCGCGAGCTCGAGACCGTGCAGATCCCTAAGTTCGCCACGGACGAGTATTCCTGCCGCCGCGTGCCCGGCGTCGATTCTAGCGAGGTGCGCTAATGGCTGCCAAACTCATCGATCTTTCCTTTACGCTCAACGGCCGTAAGGTCAAGGTTCAGATTGCCCCCGACACCATGCTCTTTGCGCTGTTGCGCGAGCAGGGTTGCGCGTCGGTGCGCTGCGCCTGCGAGACCACCAACTGCGGCCTGTGCACGGTGTGGCTCGACGGCGACCCGGTGCTGAGCTGCTCGGTTCCCGCCGCCCGTGTTGAGGGCCGCTCCATCACCACACTCGAGGGTCTCAAGGCCGAGTCTGAGGCGCTGACCCGCGCAATGGCTGCCGAAGGCGCCGAGCAGTGCGGTTTTTGCGCTCCCGGCCTCATCATGAACGTGCTGGCGCTTGCCCGCGCTGCCAAGGAGGACCCGAGCCTCGTCGCCACGCGCGAGGAGCTCTCGCGCCAGCTCGCCGGCAACCTCTGCCGTTGCAGCGGCTACGAGAGCCAGCTGCGCGCCATCGTGCGCTTCCTCAACGAGTCCGGCGTGCAGGTGGGCTTTGAGATGCCCGAGCTGCCGGTCAACGACACCAGTTCTGACGGCGTCTCCTATAAGCAGATCACTCATAAGCAGCCCAAGAAGGACTCGAAGGCCCTGCTCGAGGGGCGTCCCGTCTACACGGGCGACCTGGTGCCCGCCGGCGCCCTGATCGTCAAGCTCAAGCGCAGCCCCTATGCCCGCGCCAAGATCCGCTCCATCGATACGTCGCGCGCCCTGAAGGTGCCCGGCGTCGTGGGCGTCTACACCTACGAGGACGTGCCCAAGCGCCGCTTTACCATCGCCGGCCAGAGCTATCCGCAGCCTTCGCCTTACGACCGCCTGATTCTCGAGAACCTCGTCCGTTACCAAAACGAGGAGGTGGCAATCGTCGCCGCCGAGACCGAGGAGGCCGCCGACAAGGCGCTCAAGCTCATCAAGGTCGACTATGAGGTGCTTGAGCCGCTGCTCGACTTTACCCAGGCGCTCGATAACGACATCGTGGTCCACCCCGAGGGCGACGTGACCTTTATGTTCCCGCAGGGCGGCGACGTTGCTCGCAACCTGGTGTGCAGCGGTACCAGCGATTATGGCAACCTTGACGAGGCGTTCGCCCAGAGCGACATCGTCTTTGAGCGCACCTACACCAGCCAGGCCACGCAGACCGCGCCCATGGAGACCTTCCGAGCCTTCGCGACGACCGACGCGTTTGGGCGCATCTCGGTGACCACCTCTACGCAGGTGCCCTTCCACGTGCGCCGCATGGTCGCGCAGTCGCTCGATATTCCGCAGTCGCAGGTGCAGGTCATTAAGCCGCGCATCGGCGGCGGCTTTGGCTCCAAGCAGACGGGTTGCTGCGAGATCTTCGTGGCGTTCGTGACCCAGCAGACCGGCCGTCCGAGCTACTGCTGCTACACCCGCGAGGAGACTATCACCGCGGGCAACTCGCGCCACCAGATGCAGATGACCGTTAAGTTGGGCGCTATGAACGACGGCACCATCACGGCCATCGATCTGCACACGCTGTCCAACGCCGGCGCGTACGGCGAGCACGCCACCACGACGATTGGCCTTTCGGGCCACAAGAGCCTGCCCATCTACAACCACGTGAAGGCGAGCCGCTTTAGCTGGGACGCCGTCTACACCAACACCAACCGCGGCGGCGCTTATCGCGGCTACGGTGCCACCCAGGGCCAGTTTGCCGTGGAGAGCGCCGTCAACGAGCTCG
>CATYHY010000159.1 GCA_958407085.1 uncultured Collinsella sp.
GGACTTGTGACCCGCCGTGGCGACGACCACCAGGTCGCGCGGGCCGATGGGGCACAGCTCGCTCAGGTTCTTGTAATCGACCAAGCGACGATCGTAGACACCGGGCACCCAATCGGGGGTCAGCGTGCCGGGGCGGTCGTCGCACGCCACGACGGCAAAGCCCGCCGCCGTGAGCACCCGCGCCGTCGCGGCGCCCACGTGGCCGCAGCCAAAGATATAGGTCAGGCCCTCGGGGCAGAGCGTCTCGATGTGCGCGGGAGGAATCTCGGAGGCGGCGTTTGTATAGGTAACCTTACTCCCCTCCTCCACCAGCGAAAGCCCGGGGCAACCCGCAATGGTGCGGCGCGATTCCTCGCCATGGTATTCAGTAGCGTCGCTTTCGAGCGCGCTTGCGATAAACGGCTCAAAGTCGATGACGAAGTCGCCGATACGTCGATACGTCAAGACGTCGGCAATTTCCTGGAACAACGGTGCCTGGATCGCATCCAGATGCAGATAGCACAGGCAGATGGCTCCGCCGCAGATCATACCGGTATCGGAGTTCTCGCCGCCCATGGTGTAGCGGACCAGACGCGATTGCCCCGCGGCCAGCAGCTCTCGCGCCTCGTCCAGCGCAAAAAGCTCGATCTTGCCGCCGCCGATGGTGCCCGCCTGGCTACCGTCGGCAAAGACGGCCATCCAGGCGCCCACGCCGCGCGGCGACGACCCCGCCGTGCCGGCCACGACCACGAGCTCGCACGTCTCGCCAGCACGCAGGGCGACAAGCGCCGCATTCACAACATCGAGCTTTTCCATTGCCGCCTTCTATCCTCTAAAGATATCGGTGAGCATAGCGAGTGCCTCGAGCACGCCGCCGCCGACCGACGTCGCCTTGTCCGAAATGTAGTTGATATAGCTGGCATCGCCGCGCGGATCGACATCGGCACATTTAAAGCCCTCAGTCACCTGCACGCCGTTCGCCAAAAGCCCGCGCAGACAGCCATCGATCTGCGTGCACATGGGCGAATCGCCCGCATACCCGATCACATCGCCGGCACTCACGATGTCGCCGATCACATGGTCGGACCTAAACACGCCGGCGGCGGGGCTGTGGATAACACGCTCTTTGCCATATCCGGCGATGACGCCCGGCACGCCCGTGTTGGGCTGGGGCGAACCTTGGGTAATGACACGGCCCAGGAAATGCCCACGCATGGTTTCGATCACGGCGTCGCAGTCAACCGGCGCGGTGAAGCCCGGCCCCACAGCGATGACGGCAGGAGCCATGTCGCGCGTGGTACCCAGATTGCGCTTGGCCAGAATTGCGTCGACCACAGCCGCGGGCTCCAGTTCGTCGAGCATCTGTGCCTGGGGGTCCACCACAACGGCGACGTCTCCGGCCTCGGTAATCTCAAGCGCCTCGGCCGACGTCTGCGCCAAGCGGGCGCGAATGCCCTCGACCTCGACCTCGCCCAGGCGAATGGCCTCGCAAAAACTGATTGTGCGACGGATGCACGTGGGAACCGCGATATCGGCCATGACAACTGACACGCCGGCGCGCACCAAGCGAGCGGCGACGCCCGTGGCGATATCGCCGGCGCCGCGAACATAAACGAGCATTCCCGGGACACCTCCCTGTGCTACGGTTTGAGCAGAGCAAATGCGGTTCGACCGCTACTCTGATGATTATTTATTATCACAGTATTATACGGCGGTGAACAGATGGAAACGACGAGCGGAAACCTTGCCTCCGCGCTCAAGATCGAGCCGGGCATTACCGCGATTATCGGCAGCGGTGGCAAGTCGACCTTGCTAAAGACGCTCGGCCTTGAGCTTATGCGCGCTGGCGGCCGCGTGCTCCTCTGCACCACCACGCGCATGTTCCCCGTCGCCGGCGTGCCGTGGGACGGGTCGAGCCGTCGCCTGGACGCCGCGCCCTGGAAGCCAGGTGCCTCACACGCCCTAGGCTGCACCTGCGAGGCCTGCGCGGGGCTTGTGCGGGGAAGCATCTGCCAGACAGGTGTCTTGGACCCCCAGACAGGCAAGTTCTCCTCCCCTGCCGAGCCGCTCGACCAGCTGGCGCAGCGCTTTGACTACGTCCTGGCCGAGGCGGACGGCAGCAAGCGGCTCCCGCTCAAGGCGCATGCCGCCTGGGAGCCGGTGATCCCCTCTGGCACGGCCAACGTCATCTGGCTCGTCGGCGCCTCGGGGCTCGGCAAGCCCATCAACGAAGCTGTCCACCGCCCCGAGCTCTTTTGCGTGCGTTGCGGCTGCGAGCCCACCGACACTGCCACGCCCGAGCGCGTCGCCCAGGTGCTCAATGCCGAGCTGCAGGCGCTGAAACTCAGCACCGCACGCGTCGTGCTCAACCAAGTCGACACGCTCAGCGACCCCACGATGGCCGACCGCTTTGAGGCCGCCCTCGGCCGTTCCATCATCACCACCAGCCTCAAAGGGTAGCTAATTTGGGACGGGGCTCTTTTAGCTACCCCATGTTGAGAGAAAAATCATCAGGCAGGCAAGGGTAGCTAAAAGAGCCCCGTCCCAAATTAGCTACCCTGGCGGCCTTCCTGCTAGCGGGGGACGTAGCGGCCGGGTTGGGCTCCGGTGGGCTCGCCATCGCGCGCCACCAGCACACCGTTGACGTAGACGGCCTTGGCGCGGCCATGTGCCTCAAAGCCCTCGAGCGGCGTGTAGTCCACAGCCTGATGCTGTGTCGCGGCACTGATTGTCCAGCGCGCTTTGGGATCCCACACGCACACATCGGCATCGGCGCCCTCGGCAAGACAGCCCTTGCGCGGGTACATGCCAAACACGCGCGCCGGGTTCTCGCTCATCAAGCGGCACAGATCCTCGGGTCCCAGCTGTCCCTCAAAGCTCGTGGCAATCGCGACGGGACGATGCTCCACGCCGGGCCCACCGTTGGGAATCGCGCGGAAATCGTCGCGCCCGCGGTCCTTTTGCCCGTGCAGGTTAAAGCTGCAATGATCGGTCGCAATAGTATCGATCTCGCCGGCCACAAGTGCCTCGCGCAGGGCTGCACGGTCGCCGGCATGGCGCAGCGGCGGGCTCATCACGTACTTGGCACCCGCAAAGCCGTCCTCGCCCTGCTCCAAGTAGCAAGTATCGTCGAGCATCAGATACTGAGGGCAGGTCTCGACATAGATATTCTTCTGCCCGCGCGCCTTGGCGGCACGAATGGCCTCGAGCCCCAGCTTGGTCGAAAGGTGCACCACGTTGACCGGAGCGTCCCCGGCCAAGTGCGCCAGATACAGCAGACGGCTCACGGCCTCGGCCTCGCACACATCCGGACGGCTGAGCGCATGGCCCTCGGGCCCGTGGATGCCCTGCTCAAACACGCGCTTCTGCAGCTCATTCACCAGCGTACCGTTCTCGCAATGCACGCACAGGATACCGCCCAGGTGCTTGAGCTCCTCCAGCACCTCGAGTGTCTCGGCATCGTCCAAGCGCAGGTGGTCGTAGGCAAAGTAGGTCTTAAACGACGATACGCCCGCCTCGCGCATAGCCGAAAGATCGGCGCGGTTGCGCTCATTCCACTCGGCGAGTGCCATATGAAAGGCGTAGTTGGCCGTGCAGGTTCCGTCGG
>CATYHY010000160.1 GCA_958407085.1 uncultured Collinsella sp.
GACCGAGTGCGTCGGCCGGGACCGGCTCGGTGATGACGGAGCCGGCGGCCACGAGCGCACCGTCGCCAATCTGGGCGGGCGCGACCATCATGGTGTCAGAACCGATGAAGGCATCCTTGCCGATGACGGTCTTGTGCTTGTGGACGCCGTCGTAGTTGCAGGTGATAGAGCCCGCGCCTACGTTGACGCCGGAGCCCATGGTGGTGTCGCCGATGTAGGACAGGTGGGGCACCTTGGAACCCTCGCCGATCGTGGACTTCTTGATTTCCACGTGCGTACCGGCCTTGGAGCCGTCGAGCATGTGGGTGCCCGGGCGCAGGTAGGCGCGCGGGCCGCAGTCGACGCCGTTCTCGATGACGGCCTCGATGGCGATGGTCTCATCGATGATGCAGCCGCTGCCGACGGTGGTGTCGGTGAGGCGGCTGTTGGGGCCGAGCTGGCACTCCTCGCCCACGGTGACGTGACCGATCAGATGCGTCTGCGGCCACACGACGGTGTCGCGGCCGATGGTGGCGTCGGGGCCGATCCAGGCCTGCGTGGGGTCGATGAGGGTGACGCCCTCGGCCATCCAGTGCTCGTTGATGCGGTCGCGCGCGATGGCGGTGAGCTGCGCGAGCTGGATGCGGCTGTTGACGCCCAGGCCGTCGCGGTAGTCGTCGCAGTGGAAGATGGAGACTGCCTGGCCGTGACCCTTGAGGATTTCGAGCATGTCGGGCAGGTAGTACTCGGACTGCGCGTTGTCGTTGCCGATCTCGTTAATGTGGGCGGCAAGCTGCGCGCCGTCGAAGGCGTAGCAGCCGGCGTTGCACTCCAGCAGCGTGGCGGCCTGCTCGGGCGTGCAGTCCTTCTGCTCGATGATGCGCTCGATCTGACCATCGGCGCCCAGCTTGATGCGGCCGTAGCCAAAAGGATCGGGCGGGGTCATGGTCATGACGGTGCAGGCGAGCTCGCCGGTAGCGACGGTCTGCGCGAACTTGGCGACGGTGTCGGCGGTGATGAGCGGCAGGTCGCCGTTGAGCACGACGACGGGGCCTTGCGTGATGCCGCAGGCCTCGAGCGCGACCTTTACGGCATGGCCGGTGCCCAGGCGCTCGGTCTGCTCGACGCACTCGACCTTGGTGGCGCTGTTGGCGTAGGCGCCGTCGATGAGGGCGCGCATCTCGTCGGCGTGGCTGCCGATGACGACCACGACGCGGCTGCAGCCGGCCTTGATGGTGGCGTCGACGATCCACTGAACCATGGGCTTGCCTAGAATCTTGTGCGAAACCTTGCAGTGGTTCGACTTCATGCGGGTGCCCTCGCCGGCGGCGAGGATAATTGCGGTTGCGTCCATGTGATCTCCTGTTACGTTATAGAGACGTGTGTTTGGAAACGATACACGGCGCAATATGATACCGCAGGCATATGATGAGCGCGTAACGATTGATGCGCGGCAGCTGAGGCTTGGGCCGGCGGTACGGCGTTTGCGCTGGTTGTGTATGGTGGCGGCGCTGCGGCGTTGACGTTTGAGCGAGGGGATGGGGATGCCCGTGGACACCATGCGAGAGGAATCGGGCAACGAACCCGTCGCGGCATTTTCGATGTCGCATCCGGCGGTGCCGGCGCTCTACATGGTGCTGACGTTGGGGCTCACCATGTTCTCGATGCAACCGGTGCTGATTGCGCTATCGCTTGCGGGCGGGTTGGCGTACGGGCTTGCGACGCGCGGTGTTGCGCGCACGTTGGGCGCGCTTCGCTGGCAGCTGCCGGTGATTTTGATCATTGCGGTGCTCAATCCGCTGTTTAGTGCATCGGGCTCGACGGAGCTGTTTCGTATTGGCATGCGTGCGGTGTATCTAGAGAGCATGGTTTACGGCCTGTGCATGGGCGGGCTGTTTGTGGCGAGCGTGCTGTGGTTTGAGGCCGCGGCGTCGATGCTCGAATACGACAAGGTACTTGCGCTTTTGGGCAACGCCGCGCCGGTGCTCGCGCTCATGATCTCGATGTGCATGCGGCTTATCCCGCAGTTTTTACGCCGCGGTCGTACGGTACTGGCGGTGCAGGATGCGATTGATGTGCCGGGTCGCGCGCCGGCCGATCCCGTGCGTTCGCGCCTACGGGCATCGAGTGTGTTGATGGGCTGGGGCATGGAAGATTCGCTGGAGCGCGCGGACGCCATGCGCTCCCGTGGATGGGGCGCCGCGACACGTCGCACGACGTACGCGCGGTATCGGCTGGGTCGCGGCGATGTTGCCGCGCTGGTTGGGCTTGCGGTGTTTGGTGCCGCTGCGGTGGCGGTGGCATGGACCGCGACAACGCAGTATTCGTTTTACCCGCAACTATCGGTGCCGGCGCCGTGGCTGGGCTATGTCGTGTACGCTGCCTGGATGATGCTGCCCTGCGTGTTGCATGCGATCGATGAGAAGAGGTTCGGCTGATGGCTCGGTTGGATAGGGGACCGGTGTCGGGCGCGGCATACGGCCCGGATATGCCGGCGATTGAGGTGCGGAGCCTGAGCTTTGCCTACCCCGATGCGGATGCTGCGGTGCTCGAGGGACTCGACTGGTCTGTTCCCCAAGGTGCATTTGCGCTGCTTGTCGGCGGTACCGGATCGGGTAAGTCGACGTTGCTGTCGCTACTCAAGCCCGAGATCGCTCCGGCGGGCGAGCGCACTGGCGAACTGCTCGTGCTGGGCGAGAACGTCGCCGACATGGATGTGCGGGCATCGGCGGAGCGCGTGGGCTATGTGTTCCAGGATCCCGAGAACCAGATCGTGTGCGAAACCGTGTGGCACGAGATGGCGTTTGGCCTGGAAAACTTGGGGCTAGCGCGTGATGAGATGCGCCGTCGCGTAGCTGAGACCAGCTATTTCTTTGGGCTGGAAGATTGGCTTCACCGCGATACTGACACGCTTTCGGGCGGTCGCAAACAGTTGCTGTCGTTGGCGGCCGTTCTGACGCTGCGCCCGCGCGTGCTGCTGCTCGACGAGCCCACGTCTCAGCTTGATCCGGTTGCGGAGAAGAATTTCCTGCACGCGCTGTTTCGTGTGAATCGCGAGCTGGGCTGCACGGTTGTTGTGGCGACGCATCAGCCGCGCCCAATGCTCGAATACGCGACGTGTGCGTACCGGATTGAGGACGGTCGCGTGCGCGAGGTGGCGGATATGGCTTCTTTGGGACGCCGAGAATCGCTGTTTTCCGATGACATGTTGGGGTGGGGTGCCATCCGATGTGCAAATAAAGGAGTATTCAGCAGGCGCGAGGACAATTTGGGCTCTCTGGAGCCGCCCGGGGACGTATCGAGCGCGAAAAAAAGTTCAGAATTGGACAAATCGTCCGAATTTGTGGCGCAAACGTCGCTCGAGAACGGCTCGGAAGCCTTCCCGCGCACGGATGGAAGCAGAATACTCCAAAAAATGCACGGCGGGTCGGCTACCACCCTGTCGGAAGGCTGGTTTCGCTACGATCGAGCGTCCGGCTGGGTGCTGCGCGGGCTCGATGCGTCGTTTTCGACTGGCGCGGTGCATGCGGTTGTGGGCGGTAACGGCTGCGGCAAGTCGACGATGCTTTCGGTGCTGGCCAAGACTGCCAAGCTGCAGCGTGGTC
>CATYHY010000161.1 GCA_958407085.1 uncultured Collinsella sp.
CCTACAAGATCGTGGGCGGCACGCGATTCTTCGACCGTGCCGAGATCCGCGACGTTATGGCATATCTCAAGATGATCGTGAACCCGGCAGACGAGATGAGCGTCAAGCGCGTCATCAATACGCCGCGCCGCGGTATCGGCTCCACCTCGATCCAAAAGATTGAGCAGCTGGCGCGCGACAACCGTTGCTCGTTCTTCCAGGCCTGCGAGATCGCGTGCGCCGAGACCGGCATGTTTAGCGCCAAGGTCCGCAACGGCCTGTCGAGCTTTGTGTCGCTGGTGCGCGAAGGTCGCCGCATGGACGGCGAGCTCAAGGACGTTGTCGAGATGATCGTCGATAAAACGGGCCTTCTGCAGGCCTTCCGCGCCGAGGGAACCATGGAGTCCGAGAGCCGCGCCGAGAACATTCAGGAATTCTTGGGCGTTGCTGCCGAATTTGAAGAGACGCACGAGGATATCGAGGGTACGCTCGAGAGCTTGGAAGAGCTGCGCGCGGCTGGCGTTGCCGATGTACCGGCCGGCGCCGAGTCCGAGCCCGTCGTGGTGAGCGCGCCCGCGCCTGAACCGGGGCCGTCTGCCCCGGCATCCTCGTTTGAGGCGCTCGTCGGCGCGCGCGATGCTGCAGGTTCCAATCCGCTCGATAGCCTGGCGGCCCCGGCGCTTTCTCCGCAGGATGCCCTGGCCGCCGCCATCGCGGGCAACGCCTATGCCGCGCCAACGGAGATGCCGGCGGGCGCCGTGCATGCCGACGAGATCGAGCGCACCTACGGTCCGCTCACCTGCAAGGCGCTGCCGGCACTCATGGAGTGGCTGGCCCTGCGCTCCGACTTGGATTCCCTGGCCGGAGAGACGCATGCCATCACCATGATGACCATCCACTCCGCCAAGGGCCTGGAGTTCCCCGCGGTGTTCGTGGCCGGCATGGAGGAGGGCATCTTCCCGCACGTGCACGACTTTGGCGGCAGCGATGACCCGGGCAAGCTCGAGGAGGAGCGTCGCCTGGCCTACGTTGCCATCACGCGTGCCCGTAAGCGACTGTTCTTGACCTATGCGGCCACACGTCGCACCTACGGTTCGACCTCTGCCAACCCGCGCTCGCGCTTCCTCAACGAGATTCCGTTTGAGGATATCGAGTTTAGCGGTATCGGCTCTGCCGGTTTTGAGGGCACGGGCTGGGAGAAACGCGGCGACCGTCACGGCACCTTTGGCTCGGGCATGGGCTCGGATATGTACGGCGGCAAGGTGTTTGGTTCGCATACGCGCTCGACCGGCGGTTCCGGTTCGCGCGGTGGATCGAGTTTTGACGATTTCTTTGGCGGCAGCAGCTACGGGACCGAGCGCCATCGTGGGGTCTCGCCCGACGCCGGCCGTGTTGCCTCGACCTTTGGTTCGGGTGCGCCGCGAGCCAAAAAGCCGTCATCTAAGGTGTCGCCGACAGTGGAGCGCAAGGTCGATCGCGCTAGCGCGTCGCAGGACTTTGCCGCAGGCGATACCGTGAGCCACAAGACCTTTGGCACGGGTACCGTGATCTCGGTCGTCGGAGACATGATCGAGGTTCAATTCGAAAAGACCGGCCAGACCAAAAAGCTTATGAAGGGCTTTGCTCCAATTGTCAAGCTGAATGCCTAGCTGCGAGGTTGACCGGGCGCGCCGGGGGCTTTGGTCGCCTGCTCGGGCAGTCCTGCTCGCACGGAGAGCACATTAAGTGCTCTCCGGCTCGTGCGGAACTCGCGATCGACCAAAGCCCCCGGCGCGCCCTCTTCCTTGTGGCGTTTTGGCCTGCAGCTTGCGAACGTTGCTCTGCTCGTCCGCTTTTTGATTTGGAGAACCGGGTGGGCTGAAATGTAGATACGAGTAGGGGCTCCTCCGTTGATGAACGGGGGAGCCCCTTGTTTCGTTTTGGTTGTTGTTGTGACCTAGAGGTGGCTGATGATCAGTTCCATCTTGCCTTCGAGGTCGATGGAGCTGACGGTGCTCGGGGCCAACAGGTGGCTTCCCTTGTGGACGGGGTCGCCGCAGATGGTGCCTTTGCCGTCGATGACCGACAGGCACATGAAGGGCCAGCGCTGGTCGATGGTCTTGCTGCCGTCGACGCGCACGCGATCGACGGTGTAGCAGGGGTTGGACTCGAGCTCGGTCACGCCGTCCACCTCGGGCGCGGTCACGGTACCATCGACCGGGGCCTGGACGTCAAAGTCGATGCAGTCGAGGCTCTGCTTAATGTGCAGCGGGCGCAGTTTGCCGTCGGTGCCCGGGCGATCATAGTCGTACAGACGATACGTCACGTCGCTCGACTGCTGCGTTTCCAAAATGAGCGTGCCGGCCTTGATGGCGTGAACGGTACCGGAATCAATCTGGAAAAAGTCGCCCTTGTGGATCGGTAGTACGTTGAGCATGTCGTCCCAGCGGCCGTCCTTGATCATCTGTGCGGCCTCAGTGCGGTCTTTAGCACGCTGGCCGACGATGATCGTGGCGCCGGGCTCGCAATCCAGCACGTACCAGCACTCGGTTTTACCCAGGCTGCCGTTCTCGTGCTCGGCGGCGTACTCGTCGTTGGGATGAATCTGGATCGAAAGGTCGTCCTTGGCGTCCAGAATCTTAATGAGCAGCGGGAACTCCTTGCCCTCGCAGTTGCCAAAGAGCTCGCGGTGCTCGGCCCACAGCCACGACAGCGTGTGGCCGGCGTACGGTCCCTCCGCAATCTGGCAGTCACCGTTGGGATGGGCCGAGATGGCCCAGCACTCACCGATGGGACCTTCGGGAATGTCGTAACCAAATACGGTTTCGAGCTGGCGGCCACCCCAGATCTTCTCGTGGAAGATCGGCGTCAGTTTAATCAAATCGGACATATTCATACCCCCATTATGTTGCGCGGGCGTTGCACAAAACAGCTCAAAACGAGCGCCCGCGTGACTACAAAAACTTATGCCAACGTTACGTTGTGCAACTCAAAGCGATCGCCAACGTTGCGCGAGATCGAATACTCAAAGGCGGCGCCGCTGTCCAAAAAGCCAATCTGGGTGAGCTCGAGCAGGGGAGAGCCAAGTTTGGTGTCCAGACGCTCGGCTTCTTCCTCGGTTGCTGCCACGGCGCGAATGGTACGGTGGAAGCTCGAAATCTTCAGCCCACATTGCTCGCGGATGAAGCGGTAGACCGATCCGTACAGGTCCTTCTTTTTAAGGCCTGGAATCAGCTCGAGGGGCATGTAGGTGTACTCGATAACGATGGGCTTCTCATCGGCCTGACGCACGCGCACGACGTGATAGGCAAAGTCATCCTCGGCAATTCCCAGCTGGGCTGCGATGTCCGCTGGTGGATTAACGATCGAGAAATCGTAGACCACCGAGGTCACCTTCTCCCCGCGATGCTCATACGAAAAACCCTGGGTACGGTCGTTTTTGCCCTGGAAAAACGCCTGGCCGGGAAGCCCCGCCGTGTCCTTAACGTAGGTACCCGATCCACGCCGGCTGGTAATAAGACCTTCTTCGGTGATTTGTTCAATAGCTCGTTTGACGGTGATTTTGGAAACGTTATAGAGCTTGCAGAACTCAACGACGGTAGGAAGCTTGTCGCCCGGTTTAAGAG
>CATYHY010000162.1 GCA_958407085.1 uncultured Collinsella sp.
CCCGCATGCCGCTGCAGGCACTTGCCGTGTCCACCGTCCTCAACATTGGCCTGGATCTCATCTTTGTCCCCATACTCCACTGGGGCGTCGCGGGCGTCGCCATCGCCACCGCTATCGCCTACACTGTCAGCGCCGCCACGCTCTTTATCCGCCTGCTCAAGACCGACTCCGTCGTCCGCGTCACCCCACGCGACTTAGGCTTAGACCCCGTCGCCCTCAAGCGCATCGTCAAGATCGGCCTGCCCGCCGGCATCCAGAGCGCCGTCTTTGCCGTCGCCAACATCATCATCCAGTCTGCTATCAACAGCCTGGGCACCGAGGTCATGGCGGCATCGAGCGCCGCTATGAGCTTGGAGTACGTATGCTACAACCTGCTCAACAGCTTTAGCCAGGCTTGCACCACCTTTGTGGGACAAAACCACGGTGCCCGCCAGATCGACCGCTGCACCAAAACGCTCAAGGTCTGCCTGGTCGAAGGCGGTATCGTTGCACTCACCACGATCATCGTTATTGTCGGCCTGGGGCGCGAGATCTTGTCGCTGTTCAACAGCGATCCCAACATCGTCTCGATCGGCTATATCCGCGTGTGTTCGATCTTCCCGGCGTACGCCTTTAGCATGTTCTACGAAAACATGTCCGGCTACCTGCGCGGCTTTGGTATCTCGCTCACGCCCGCCCTCATCACCATGATCTGCGTCTGCGGCATCCGCTTCTATTGGGTGTTCTGCGTGTTCCCGCACTTCCGCACCTTTGCGAACATCATGATGGTCTACCCCATCAGCCTGGGCACCACGGCGTTCTTTATGGTCGTGGCGGTACTACTTTGCCACCCGGCACGCACCTATCGCGCCACCCAAGCCAAAGTGACAGCCCGCTAAACACCGCACTCAAAGCCACGCCAGTCATTAATTGACAATATGCGAGCTCATATAGTCGATAAAGCGCCTCGTGGCGATAGGCATGGTATCCCAGCTGCGCCAGGCTGCCACTACGTCACGCGAGGGAGCGTGCACGATGGGCCGCACGCGAATATCGGCTCGCATGCCCTCCACAGTACGACGGTAGAGCATGCTCACGCCTAGACCCTCCTCCACCATCGCCATGATGGTGTAGTCGTCGGTGACCTCGCTCGTCACGTGCGGCGACAAGCCATGCGCCGCAAATGCATCGAGCACCAGGCTCTGTTCGCCCTCATCCAGCAGTACAAACGGCTCGGACGCCAGGTCGGCGAGCGTCACCCTTTCCTTTGCCGTCAGCGGATGCGCGGCCGGCAACAGCGCCACCAACTCATCGTGATAGACCACGCGCTTCTCGAGCCCAGCGGTAAATCCGCGCGCCGTAAAACAAAAATCAACCACGCCATCGTGCACCCATTGAGCGTTGCGCGTGTAATCACCCTGCTTGAGGGTAAAGCGTACGCCCGGGTGCAGCGCACCAAAGTCGCGGATCACGCGCGGCAACACGGTTCGACTCACGTTGGTAAACGTCGCAATACGAATATCGGTCGACGAAAGCCCCAGCAGCTCCTGGCGCTTGCCCTCGAGCTCGGCCTCGGCAGTCACAATCTGGCGCAGGTACGGCAGATATTGTTTACCGTCGCGCGTAAGCGTAACGCCCTGCTTGCCGCGCTCGATAAGCGTGGTACCCAGCTCGCGCTCGAGCGCCTTGACGGCCTGGCTCACCGCGCTTTGTGTGTAGCCCAGCTCGTCCGCTGCACGTTTCAGACTGCCGCAATCGACCACCATACAAACAATCTGATACCGCGATGCCATCGTGCCTCCACATCAATGCAGCCGTAAAACGTTTTGCCAGCGCTTTTCGCACCTACTTTAGCATTTCTTAATCATACTGAAGATACATTCGCTTTACTACATCCACATCTGAGAGCAGAATCCTTTGTGCGAAACCGTTCTGTAACAAAAGGAGTCCCATGGATCGCAAAAAAGCAATCGCGCTCTCATTTTCCGTTCCCGTCGCATGGGGCTTTTCGTATCCCCTCATGAAGATCGGCATGGACAGCATGAACGCCACGAGCATCGTTGCGCTGCGCTGCATCATCGCCTTTGCGGCCTGTCTGCTGCTCTTCCACAAGCACGCGTTGCGCATCAACCGCGACCTTATGGTTCGCGCCGCCATCATCGGTGCCATCATGGCATCCGAGCTCACGTGCATGTGCCTGGGCTCCAGCCTCACCTCCGCCTCCACCGCCGGCTTTTTGCAGAGCCTGACAGTCGTAATCGTGCCGTTTGCCAACGCAGCCCTGCTGCGTCGCGCCCCCGAGCGCAAGGTGCTCGTCGGCACCGCCATCGTCACCTGCGGCATGCTGCTGCTCTCGGGCGCCGACTTTACCAGCCTGAATCCCGGCGCAATCATCATGCTGCTCTCGGCTTTTATCTATGCCAGCCACATTATCGTGGCCAAGCGCTTTGTCGAGGAAGTCGATCCGCTTGCTCTGGGCGTTTGGCAGCTGGGCTTCGGCGGCTTATTCTCGGGTATCGCCGCATTCACCTTTGGCGGTTTCACGCTTCCCGGCACGCCTAGCGAGATTGTCGTTGTCGTCGCGCTCGCACTCATCTGCTCTGCCTATGGCTTTATCACCCAAACGCTCGTGCAGCCCCACGTGCCTGCCGAGACCACCGGCTTCGCCTTCTCGCTCGAGCCGGTATGCTCCGCCGTCTTCTCGTTCTTCCTGGTCGGCGAGGTCCTCAGCCCCATCGCCTTCTTTGGCGCCGCCCTCATCCTCACCGGCGTCATGGTGGCAACCGTCGAACTTCCGCACCTTCGCGCACATGGACAGGCTCGCATGGCAGAAGCGCCCGAGCACGTCTCGTAGACCCCACTCCTCATACAGCCGTGGCATAAAGGCAACCGGTGCGCCTTTACAATAGATGTCAACAGAGCATCTGACGTAAAGGAGCCCCATGGACGCCGCGACCCGCGACCGCAACATAGCAACTTGGTTGGGCGATGCGCCGCAGCCGGTACGTGACACTACGAACCAGCTGCTCGAGCGCATCGCCCTTTTGCGTGCCGAGCAAACCATCTACCCGGCACAAGACGACATCCTCAATGCCCTCGCCTACACGCCGGCCGACCAGGTCAAGGTTGTCATCTTGGGTCAAGACCCCTATCACGGACCCAACCAGGCCATGGGACTGTCGTTCTCGGTCCCGGCGACGCAAACCAAGTTGCCGCCGAGCCTGCGCAACATCTATAAGGAGCTCAAAGCCGATCTGGGCTGCCCCATCCCCGCCACGGGAGATCTAACGCCATGGGCACTGCAGGGCGTCCTGCTCCTCAACACTACGCTCACCGTGCGCGAGCATGCCGCGAACTCGCACGCCAAGCTGGGCTGGAGCGCGCTCACCGACTACGTTATCGAACGCTGCTGCCAGCTGCCCCAGCCGGTCGTCTTTTTGGCATGGGGCCGCTTTGCCCAGCAGATGGTCGAAGGCAAGCTCGCCGCGACCGGCGCGGGCAAGGCAACCGGCAAGTTCTGCCTGGCCTCCACGCACCCCTCGCCGCTTTCGGCCAACCGTGCCACGGCAGAACTCCCCGCCTTTATGGGGT
>CATYHY010000163.1 GCA_958407085.1 uncultured Collinsella sp.
GTTATGCCCACGGGCGCCGGCAAGTCCATTTGCTACCAGGTGCCCGCGCTCATGCTGCCCGGCATCACCTTTGTGGTGAGTCCGCTGCTGTCGCTTATGGAGGACCAGACCCGTGCGTTGCTCGCGGCGGGTGCGCGACCCAGCTATCTCAACTCCAGCCTTACCCCGGCCCAGCAAAACACTGTGCTCAAGCGGGCACGCGAGGGCCGCTACCAGCTTATGTACGTGGCACCCGAGCGCTTGCTCGAGCCGCGTTTTTTGGCCTTTGCGCAGGAGGCCGCAGCGGACGGCGGCATTGGCGTGCCGCTCGTGGCCATTGACGAGGCCCACTGCGTGAGCCAATGGGGCCAGGATTTCCGCCCCGCCTACCTGCAGATTCGCGAGTTCATCGATTCCCTGCCGCAGCGCCCTATCGTGGCAGCCTTTACCGCTACGGCGACCGAGCGTGTGCGCGCGGACATTCAGCAAATGCTCGGCCTGCAAAACCCCGCGACGGTGGTGACGGGCTTCGATCGCAAGAACCTCTACTTTGGCTGCGAGGAGATGGGCGACAAAGCCAAAGCGGCGTGGGTGCGCGACTATGTGATCACGCATTCGGGCGAGAGCGGCATCGTGTATTGCTCGACCCGCAAGACGGTCGATGCGCTGGCAGGCGAGCTTGCCGAGGCGCTGGGTCCCAGCGGCATTCGCGTTGGCCGCTACCATGCCGGCATGGGCAACGACGCCCGCCGCCAAAGCCAGCGCGCCTTTATCGACGACGATATTCAGGTGATGGTTGCCACCAACGCCTTTGGCATGGGCATCGACAAGCCCAACGTGCGCTACGTGATCCACAACAACGTGCCCGAGAGCATCGAGGCATACTACCAAGAGGCGGGCCGCGCCGGCCGTGATGGCGACCCGGCAAGCTGCCACTTGCTGTGGAACGGTAACGATTTTCGCATGCGCCGCTTTTTAATCGACCGCGGCGATGCCGCCGATGAGGCGCTTGACGACGAGCAGCGCGCGTGGGCGCTCCAGAATCGATATCGTCTGCTCAGCCAGATGGAGGGCTATTGCAATACCACCGGCTGCCTGCGCGAATATATGTTGCGCTACTTTGGCGACGAGGCCGCGGCCGAGCATGCTGCCGCGGCTGGTGCGGGCGCCACCGCCACGGACGAGGCCGAGGGCTGCGGCAACTGTAGCAACTGCCTCACGCAGTTCGAGGTCGAGGACGTCACCGATATGGCCCGCGCCGCTGTGCGCTATGTGGCCACGCGACCCATGCGCTTTGGCAAGTCGCTCATCGCCGACGTGCTCCACGGCGGCAACACCGAGCGCATTCGCCAGATGCATCTGGACGAGGACCGCGGCTACGGTGAGCTGTCGAGCGAATCGGTCGGGCGCATCAAGGACATCATCGGCCAGCTGTGCGGCCGCGGTTACTTGGCCGCCTCGCAGGGGCAGTACCCGGTCGTGGGGCTGGGCCCGCGTGCCGCCGAGGTCGAGGATGAGGCGTTTGCCTTTACCGTCAAGCGTCGTGCGTCCAAGCGCAAGGCCTCGGCCCGTGCCCGCCGCGCGGTGGATCTGCTGCGTGAGGAGGCCGAGCTAGATCAGCGCCCGCGCGTGGGTGACGATGCCGAGCTGTTCGAGCGCCTGCGTGCCCTGCGCAAGGAGATTTCGACCGAGCTGGAGATGGCGCCGTACATGGTCTTCTCTGACAAGGCCCTGCGCGGCCTGTGCCGCCTACGACCTCAGACACGCGACGAGCTTATCCAGGTCAACGGTATTGGCGAGAAAAAGGCCGATGCCTTTGGCGAGCAGTTTATGGCGGCGATTGAAGAGTTTGAGTCCGAGCATGCACGGGATGGAGCGTAATGATGGCATTCGACGATAAAACCGAGCGCACTGAGGTGTCCGCCGTGCCGCTGTACCAGCAGGTTATGGACGACCTAAAAGGCGAGATCGCGCGTGGCGTGTACGCATCCGGCTCGCGCATTCCTTCTGAGATGGAGCTCGCGAAGTACTACGGCGTGGGACGCATCACCGTGCGCCGCGCCATCGAGGAGCTGTCGCGCGCGGGGTATCTCAACCGCCAGCAGGGGAGGGGCACGTTTGTGTGCGCGCCCAAGCTCAAGCGCAAGATTGTCCAGAAGGGCGACGTCCAGAGTTTTTCCGAGGGTTGCGCTGCCAACGACATGGTGGCCGGAGCACGCCTGGTGTCGCGCACGGTGGTTGCGGCGACGCGCGAGGACGCGGCGTTTTTTGGGGTGGAACCCGGCTGCGAGCTCATCGTTGTCGAGCGCGTGCGCACGGCAGATGGCGTGCCCGTCATGCTCGAGAACAACGCCTTTGTGCTGGCCGACCATCCCTATCTGCAGACGCTTGCCGACAAGGACCTCACGGACAATTCCATCTTTGCGCTCGTTGCCGAGCATTCGGGCCGCGCGCCGCTCAAGTCCGACCCCTGTACGGTGGAGATTGCGCTTGCCGATGCTCAGGCGGCCCCGCTGCTGGAGGTGCCGGTCGGCGAGCCGCTCTTCTATATGGAGGCGTACTTTACCGACGAGGACGAGCGGCCCCTGCTGCTCGGACGCCAAAAGATCGTGGGCTCGCGCTACGTGTTCGACATCTAACGTCTATAGATAGAACAACATAGAACAAGTTTGGTGAAATGACTTCACGTGCATCGTCGTGCGTGCTATAAATAGGACAACATAGAATGACCGCAGGTACGAGCTGTCGTCGTTCAAAACCGCCGCACAAGGAGGGGCATCACCATGAACGCACATGATCTGGTTCAGGAAATTATCGAGCGCAAGGGCAAGATTGAGAACGTCTTTTGGATCGCCTGCGGCGGTTCGATGATCGACCTGATGCCGGCCAACGAGCTGCTCAAGCGCGAGGCAACCACGTTTACCTCGACGGTCTACACGGCGCGCGAGTTTTGCCTGATGGCTCCCAAGAGTCTTGGCGAGAAGTCACTCGTCATCGCCTGCAGCCACAGCGGCAACACGCAGGAGGTCGTCGACGGCTGCGAGATGGCGCTGGCTGCTGGCGCCGAGGTCGTGGCCATGACCGACTGCGAGGGCTCCAAGATCGACAACGGCAAGTGGACCACCTGGGTCTATCCCTGGGGCGAGGGCGTGCCGCAGGCCGAGGTGCCGCAGGGCATCGGCGCCCTGATGGCTGCCGAGCTGCTCGACCAGCAAGAGGGTTACGAGGCGCTTGCCGACATGTACGCTGGCCTCAAGCAGATGGATGCGCTGCTGCCCGCTGCCCGCGAGAAGGTCAACGCCGAGCTGGGCGATCGCTTTGCCGAGCTCTGCCAGCAGCACGAGTTCTTCTATATCCTGGGTTCCGGCCCCAACTTTAGCCAGACCTACGCCATGGCCATCTGCTCGCTCATGGAGATGCAGTGGCAGCACTGCTGCTATATCCACTCCGGCGAGTACTTCCACGGCCCGTTCGAAGCCACCGAGCCCGGCGTGTTCTACTTTGTGCAGCTCGGATCGGGCGAGTGCCGCCCCATGGAGGAACGTGCACTTGCATTCCTCAACACGCACACCGATAC
>CATYHY010000164.1 GCA_958407085.1 uncultured Collinsella sp.
TGACGCATGTGAACCTCAACGACGGCACCGCCGAGGGCATCCAGCTGCTCGACGCGCCGTGCTTCTCGGTGCAGTACCACCCCGAGGCCTCGCCCGGACCCACCGATGCCCACTATCTCTTTACTGCCTTTACGCGACTCATGGACGGCGAGGAGAACTACCTGGACATCGATACCGCGAAGGACCGCCTTGCCGGCTGGAACTTTGCCGAGACCGCCGCGACCGAGACCGAGGAGAACTAACATGCCTAAACGTACTGACATCAAGCGCATCCTCGTTATTGGTTCGGGCCCCATCGTCATTGGCCAGGCCTGCGAGTTCGACTACTCTGGCGCCCAGGCCTGCAAGGTACTCAAGGAGGATGGCTTTGAGGTCATCCTGGTCAACTCCAACCCGGCGACCATCATGACCGACCCGGGTCTTGCCGACCGCACCTATGTCGAGCCCATCACCGCCGAGTTTATCGAGCGCGTGATCAAGAAAGAGCGCCCGGACGCGCTGCTGCCCACGCTGGGCGGCCAGACCGGTCTGAACGCCGCCGTCGAGCTGGCAAAAGACGGTACGCTCGACAAGTACGGCGTCGAGATGATCGGCTGCGACCTGGCCGCCATCGAGCGCGGCGAGGACCGCAAGCTCTTCAACGAGGCCATGGCCGAGATTGGCCTGGAGGTCGCGCGCTCGGGCTATGCCTACAGCGTGGCCGACGCCGAGGCTATCGCCGAGCGCGTGGGCTATCCCTGCGTGCTGCGCCCGAGCTTTACCCTCGGTGGCGCCGGCGGCGGCATCGCACATACTCACGAGGAGCTCGTCTCCATCGTGAGCCAGGGCCTGGAGCTCTCGCCTGCCCACGAGGTGCTGGTCGAGGAGTCCATCGAGGGCTGGAAAGAGTACGAGATGGAGGTCATGCGTGACCACGCCGGCAACGGCATCATCGTGTGCTCCATCGAGAATCTCGACCCCATGGGCGTGCATACCGGCGACTCCATCACCGTGGCGCCGGCGCAGACCCTCTCCGACCTTGAGTATCAGCGCATGCGAGTGGCCTCGCTCGCCATTCTGGAGAAGATCGGCGTCGAGACCGGTGGCTCCAACGTGCAGTTTGCCGTGAACCCCAACACCGGTCGCCTGATCGTCATCGAGATGAACCCGCGCGTGAGCCGCTCGTCCGCACTGGCCTCCAAGGCCACGGGTTTCCCCATCGCTAAGGCCGCCGCGCGCCTGGCCGTGGGCTACACGCTTGACGAGATCGTTAACGACATTACTAAGGCAACGCCCGCCTGCTTTGAGCCCACGATTGACTACTGCGTCGTCAAGGTGCCGCGCTTTGCCTTCGAGAAGTTCAAGGGTACCGACCCCACGCTCACCACGCGCATGAAGGCCGTGGGCGAGATCATGGCGATCGGCCGCACCTTTGAGGAGGCCTTTGGCAAGGCCATGCGTTCGCTGGAGGACGGGCATCAGGGCATTTGTGCCGGTGGCAAGGAAGGTGCCGACAAACTGAGCGACGATGAGCTCGCTCAAGCCGTGGCAACGCCGACCGAGCACCGCATCTTCTTTGTGGTCGAGGCCCTGCGCCGTGGCTGGGACATCGCTCGCATCCATGCCATCTGCGGTATCGATCCGTGGTACCTCAACCGTATCAATGACATGGTGCAGGTCCAGGAGAGCATCCGCGGCCTGCGTGTGGAGGATATCGACGCCGACGCGATGCGCCTGCTCAAACAGTACGGCACGAGCGACGCCGAGATCGCCGCGCTGACCAGCTCGGACGAGCGCTTTGTGCGCGCCTATCGCAAGGGCCTGGGCGTGGTTCCCAGCATGAAGACGGTCGATACCTGCGCTGCGGAGTTCTCGAGCGCCACGGAGTACCACTACAAGACGTACGAGAACATCTACCGCACGAGCCCGGATGCCAAGAAGTGCGTGGCTCCCGACGAGACCACGCCGGCGGACAAGCCCAAGGCGATGATCCTGGGCGCCGGCCCCAACCGCATTGGCCAGGGTATCGAGTTCGATTACTGCTGCGTGCACGCGAGCTACGCGCTGGCGGCCCGCGGCTTTGAGACCATCATGGTCAACTGCAACCCCGAGACCGTTTCGACCGACTACGACACGTCCGACCGCCTGTACTTTGAGCCGCTCACCTACGAGGACGTCATGGACGTTATCGACGTTGAGCGCCCCGATGGCGTCGTGGTGACGCTTGGCGGCCAGACCCCGCTTAAGCTGGCGCGCATGCTCGAGGAGAGCGGCGTGAACATCATGGGCACCAAGCCCGATGCCATCGACTTTGCCGAGGACCGCGAGCGCTTCGCCGCCCTGCTCGACAAGCTGGGCATCATGTACCCGCCGGCGGGCCAGGCCACCTCGTTTGAGGAGGCCGAGGCCGTTGCCGCGCACATCGGCTACCCGCTGCTGGTGCGTCCGAGCTACGTGCTGGGCGGCCGCGGCATGATGATCGCCTACGATGCCGAGCATCTGCGCGATTACATGGCCGAGGCTGCGCGCATTAGCCCCGACTACCCGGTGTATCTGGACCGCTTCTTGGAGGGCGCGATCGAGTCCGATGTCGACGCCCTGTGCGATGGCGAAGAGGTCTACATCGGCGGCATTCTGGAGCATATCGAGGAGGCCGGTATTCACTCCGGCGACTCTGCGACCTGCATCCCGCCGTTCAGCTTTAGCGAGAGCCTGCAGGCAAAGCTTCGCGAGACCACGCGCCGCATCGCGATGGCGCTGGGCGTACGCGGCCTGGTCAACGTGCAGTACGCCATCAAGGGCGAGACCGTTTACGTGATCGAGGCCAACCCGCGTGCCAGCCGCACCGTGCCGTTTATCTCCAAGGCCACCGGCGTGCCGCTGGCCAAGTGCGCGGCGCGTATCATGGCGGGCGATTCCATCGCAAGCCTGGGCCTGCCGAGCGACGAGCGTCAGCTGGACTGGTTCTGCATGAAGGAAGCCGTTATGCCCTGGGGCCGTTTCCCGGGCGCCGACGTTATCCTGGGGCCCGAGATGAAGTCGACGGGCGAGGTCATGGGTATCGCCAAGAGCTATCCCGAGGCATACGCCAAGACGCAACTGGCGATTGACTACAAGCTGCCCGACCCGAGCGCCGGCAAGGTGTTCATCAGCGTGTGCGACCGCGACAAGCGCCACATCCTTTCGGTCGCGCGTATCCTGCGCTACCTGGGCTTTGATATCTGCTCCACCGAGGGTACGGCGCGCGTGCTGCGCGGCGGCAACGTGACGTGTGAGGTCGTGGAGAAGATTAGCGGCCCGCACGACGGCGAGCGCCCCAACATCGGCGACCTGATCGCCGATGGCAAGATTGCGGTGATCGTCAACACGCCGTACGGTCCGGGCTCGCGTGGCGACGGCTACCTGCTGCGCACCGAGGCAGTGCGCCGCGGCGTGACCTGCGTGACCGCGATGTCCGCGGCCAACACGTACGTGAGTGCCATCGAGGCCGTGCGCGAGGACGAGCAGGGTCACGGCAGCGCCAACGACATGGGCATGGACGTCATCGCCCTGCAGGA
>CATYHY010000165.1 GCA_958407085.1 uncultured Collinsella sp.
TCGTCGAGCGTCACGTCGCGACCGACCTCCACGCCATAGCGGAACTCGGCACCCATCAGGCGAATGACCTCGACCTCGGCCTCGATAACATCCTTCTGCAGCTTAAAGCTGGGAATACCGTAAGTGAGCATACCGCCCGGGCGCTCGTTCTTCTCGAATACGACGGGCTTGTAGCCCTTCTCGGCCAGATAGAAAGCGCAGGACAGACCGGCCGGGCCGGCACCGATGATGGCGATCTTCTGGTCGAAGCCGCCGGCACGCGTCGGGGTCACCACAGGCGGGACATAGCGGGTCGCGGCATCCAGATCGCGCTGGGCGATAAACTTCTTGACCTCGTCGATAGCCACGGCGGCGTCCACACGGCCGCGGGTGCAGGCATCCTCACAGCGGCGGTTGCACACACGGCCGCAGATAGCGGGCAGCGGGTTCTCGCGCTTAATGAGTGCTAGGGCCTCGTCATAGCGACCCTGAGCCGCGAGCTTCAAATAGCCCTGAACGGCAACGTGCGCGGGGCAGGCCGTCTTGCAGGGAGCGGTGCCGGACTCATGCGTCTCGATGCGGTTGTCGTTGCGGTAGTTGGGCGACCACTTGGTGTGGTCCCACTTGGTGGCATCGGGCAGCTCCTGGCGCGGATACTCGGGCACCTGTCCACCGGCCTTTTTGCTGCAGAGCTTCTGGCCCAGTTTGGCGGCGCCGGCCGGACACACCTCAACGCAGCGACCGCAGGCCACGCACTTGTCCTTCTCGACCTTGGCGACATAGGCCGAGCGCGACAGGTTGGGCGTGTTGAACAGCTGCGAGGTGCGCAGGGCGTAGCACACGTTGACGTTGCAGTTGCAGATGGCGAAGATCTTGTTCTCGCCGTCGATGTTGGTGATCTGGTGCACAAAGCCGTTGTCCTCGGCCTGGCGCAGGATGTCGTAAACCTCGTCGCGGGTCACGTAATGGCCACGATCAGTCTCGACCACGTAGTCGGCCATATCGCCCACGGCGATGCACCAATCGGCCGGGTCGTCGGCGCAGCCCTCGCCCATCACGCGACGGCTCGCGCGGCAGCTGCAGGTGCTGGCGGCATACTTACCCTCGTATTTGTCGAGCCAGTGCTCGATATGCTCAATAGGCACCGAGGTGCTCGCGGCGTCGATGGCCTTCTCGACCGGAATGACGTGCATGCCGATACCGGCGCCTCCGGGCGGCACCATCGGCGTGGCCTTGGACAGCGGTCCCTTGGACGCCTGCTCAAAGAACTTGGCATAGACCGGATGCTCCTCGAGCTGGCTCACGCGCATGTTGAGGAACTCGGCAGAACCCGGCACCAGCATGGGCAGCACCCACTGCTTGGCGCGCTCGGGGTTTTCCCAGTTGTACTCGAGCAGACCCGTGTAGCTCATGTCGTCGAGCATCTTCTCGATCTGGGCCTCGGGCATGCCGGTGAGCTTGACCATCTCGGGCAACGTATAGGGACGGCGCATCTTCATCTTGCAGAGCACTTCGGCCTGCTCGTCGGTCGCGGCCTCGGCAAACGACCAGTACTCGTAGCCCAGCAGCTCGTCGCGATGCAGCAGACGGTTGGTGCAGTGCTCGCACAGCTTGACGATGGCCTCGCGCGGATGCTCCGGCAGCGGCGGCACGAACTCCGAACCGATGTCGGGCTCGGTGTAGCTAATCCCCGGTCCGTTGAGAATCATGGTTGTCCCTTCTCTTGCCACAGCCCGGCGAGACCGCGGCGCCCCTCTTTTTTTTGCAGGCCGGGCATGCCCCCATGCCGTTCACCCGCCATTGTTGACATTGTGTCAAAAATAGTATTGACGAACCGTCAACAATATTCAAGACTGTTAGGCGAACGGTCAGGCAAAAGAGGATGAAAGGCGGCAAAACATGGGCAACAACACAGCAGGTACCTCTGTGGTCGATGCCGTCCCCGCATCCGATAGCGCGGCAAAGCGCCTGACGGGCGACGAACGCCGTCGCGAGATCCTCGATGCCGTGCGCACCGTAAGCTCCGAGCTGGGCGTGTCCCACCTATCGGTATCGGCCGTGACCAAGCGAGCCGGCTGCACGCGTTCATTGTTCTACCACTACTTCGCCGACATGGACGCCGCCGTCACCGCTGTTATGGACGAGGCGATCGACGGCTTTATCTCCGAACTCGAGCGGTGGAACGCCGACCGCACCGTCGGTGATATCGAGGGCGCGCTCGACACCGTCGCCCCGCTCTTTAAGCGCCTGGTCGCCAGCGGCCACGAGCTGCCGAGCACGCTTACCTCGAGCAGCGGCGCGCTCTACGGCGGCTTTTTGCACAACGTGGTCCAGCGCGTGGCGCAGTATATCTGCGACACCACCGTAGTGGATTTTGTCGCCCATCATGAGCTACGCATCGACCATGTCTACGAGACGTTCTACACCCTCATCATGGGCCTTTTGATGTATATCCGCACGCACCCCGATGTGCCCGACGAAACGGTCAAGGAAATCATCGCCTCGACACTCCACATCGAGGGCTATACCGCCAAGTATCCGGAGCGCAAGCCCCAGAACTGACGACATTTGGCCAAACTGCCCGCGATCAGAAGAGGGGCCGCGGGCGTGTGAAAGGAGAGCAGCATGCTGTTCGATGTTTGGGGTAGCGATACCCTTATCCACTGGGCCGGCTGGGCCATGGTCTTTATTGGCCTGATCGTGCTCAACGAAGTCGGCCGCCGCACCAAGCTGGGCGCGGCAATCATCTTTGGCGTGGCTCCGCTGGCCATGACCATCTACTGCGTCGCCATCGCCATCGGCGTCTCGCAGGGTGCCGAGTGGGCGCTCACCAACCCCACCCATGTGTACCAGAACAGCTGGTTCCACTACGCCAAGGTATACGCGGCGCTGGCCGGCTGCTGGGGCTTCATTGCCATTAAGTACCAGTGGGGCAAGATCGGCAAGGCACATTGGTTCCGCGCATGGCCGTTTGTGATCGTCGCCATCAACATCATGATTGCCGTCGTATCCGACTTCGAGAGCGCCTATCACTTCTTTGTCCTGGGCGAGTCCACCTGGGTCACCTCCGAAGGTGCTACGCAGCTGGCCGGCTGGAACAACGTGTTCAACGGCATCGCCGGTATCATCAACATCTTCTGCATGACCGGTTGGTGGAGCGTCTACGCCTCCGAGGATCAGACCGATATGCTGTGGCCCGATATGACCTGGGTCTACATCATCGCCTACGATATCTGGAACTTCTGCTACACCTACAACTGCCTGCCCACCCACTCCTGGTTCTGCGGCTTTGCGCTGCTGCTGGCGCCCACCGTCGCCGCCTTTATCTGGAACAAGGGCGGCTGGATCCAGAACCGCGCCTTTACGCTGGCCATTTGGTGCATGTTTGCCCAGGTGTTCCCGTACTTCCAGGAGGAGTCCATCTTTGTGACCCACTCCACGCTCGACCCCGGCGCCGCTACCGCGGTCTCGATCGCCGCACTGGTCGCCAACGTCGCCGCGATCATCTACATCGCCTACCGCGCCAAGAAGCTCGGCCGCAA
>CATYHY010000166.1 GCA_958407085.1 uncultured Collinsella sp.
CGCACGCGCTCGTCAAACCCAATCAGATCGAGCACCGTCTCCACGCCCGAACGCAACTCAGCACCGAGCGCCAGCAGCGCGGCGCCCAAGCCACCTGCCGCGCCCGCGCCAGGCACGCCGAGCACCGAGCCAAATGTCCGCACGCCCTCGGGCACGCGCAACAACCCCTGAGCCCGCACCCCGGTAATCGCCGCATCGAGCAGGCGGCCGTAGCCGACCATCCAACTGTCGTACCTGCCCAGCGCTTCGACATCGTCTGTCGGCAGGCCCTTTTGCCCGCCAAACACTGCAAGTGCCCCACGACGCCCCACGAGCGGGTTCTCGACATCAGAGAGCACGACGATACGCGCGCTATTCAGCGCCCGAAGCGCCGGTGCCAAATCGATACTCGCCACCTGCTCAAGCCCCGCGAGACCAGGGGCGACATCGCAGCCCTGATCATCGACCACACGCGCGCCCAGCGCCTGCAGCATGCCGGCGCCACCGTCGTTGGTGGCACTGCCGCCCAGACCAATATAGATAGTCTTTGCCCCAGCACGAACCGCTCGAAGCATGAGCTCGCCCACGCCATAGGTCGTAGCGGCCAACGCCGCCGGCTCTGTGCAAGGCGAATACCCAATACCCGCCGCCTCGGCCATCTCGATTACAGCCGACTCGTACTCGCCGTCCACCAGCATCCGGGCAGACACACAGTCGCCCAGAGGGCCTGCGACTTCACATGCCACGACCTCACCGCCGCACGCGGCAACGGCATCGAGCGTTCCCTCACCGCCATCCGCCAGCGGCAGCGCGCTTACCTGGGCATCGGGCCACACGCGGCGCACACCTTCGGCAACGGCCTCCTCCGCCTGCGCGCTCGAAACGCTGCCCTTAAAGGAGTCGATCGCCAGCTGCACACGGCGGGGCCGGCGGCACGCGGCACCAAAATCGACCGCCCCAACGGCAGTATCTTCGACACCCGCAAGCGCCTCGGCGTGGGCGGTATGCGCCTCAAGATCGGCCCCACAACCGCAGCCAGCACCATCGGTGCCACGCAGCCCACTAAAATAACCGCTCAGCACCGCGCGGCACTCGTCTGCCAGCACGCCGGCGGTCACATTAAACCGATGATTCAGGCGCGAATCGGCATTGAGGTCGTATAGCGACCCCAGAGCGCCCGCTTTAGCATCAGCCGCGCCGTACACGCAGCGCCCCACGCGCGCGTTAACCATAAGCCCCGCGCACATGCAGCAGGGCTCGAGCGTCACGTAGACCGTACAATCGGAAAGACGCCAGCGTCCAAGCGACTGAGCGGCGGCGCACAGGGCCGAAAACTCGGCATGCGCCGAAGGATCCTGGTCGAGCTCGCGGCGATTATGCGCCCGCGCGACAATCTCGCCGTCGCGCACCACTACGGCTCCGATGGGCACCTCGCCCACCGCAGCGGCGGCGCGCGCCTCGGCCAGCGCCTCACGCATGAACTTCTCATCGATTTCGGTGATCGTCATCGTTCGCCTTCCCTGTTGCAAATCCAAAACGATGCTATCATTACGACTCACGGAGAGATGGCAGAGCGGTTGAATGCGGCGGTCTTGAAAACCGTTGAGCGCGAGAGCGTTCCGGGGGTTCGAATCCCCCTCTCTCCGCCACTCCTAGTGATGCACCGGTGTCATGGTCCGCTCAAACAGTGCATCGACCACATCGGCTATCTCAGGTCGACGCTCAAGATCGTGGCCCGATTCCCACCATATCGTGAAAAGTCGAATAATACCGCCGGCGACAAACTCAGACGTCGTCTCGAGTGACACGGGGGCCAGGGCATCCTCGGCAAGCACGTTCATCACACGCTCGCGGATGGAGCGGGCAATGCGGTCGCAAATAACGTTGGTCAACATGCCCGACATGCTGCTTGCCAAAATGTTATCCATGAGCCGCTCGTGCGCCAGAATCAAATCCATGGCATCGTCCAAAATCGCGTGCCGAAGCGCGCGCACGTCCTCGGCAGATACCGCGCCGGCCTCATCGGGCTGTTTTTGCGGCAAGCCCGACATGAGCTCATCGATATAAAAGGCAAAGTAATCGTTCTTGTCGCGAAAGTGCTTGTAGAACGTCGTGCGGCGAATCATGGCGCGGTCGCACAGCATGGCAACCGTCAGGTCCTCAAAACGATGCTCCTCGAGAAGCTCGGTAAAGGCATCGAACAGGGCGCGGTAGGTTTTCTTGATGCGAAGGTCCACTGGTATCGCCATCCTCAGGGCAAAGACAACACTCGTCAATCTGTCGCATATCTTACACCTGTACCTCGCGCGCTTTGCCCCGGTGCCAACCCCGCCGAAAACACAACGCTTACCGGAAAGTTCGGCACGACAAAACGTTGCGGGTATACTAGTAGCGTTATACCAACGGCAGCTGGCGCATGCCGCCGCGGCCATTCGAAACGGAGACATCATGCTTCCCGTCATCATCGGCATCGTTGTTGTCATTGTGATTGCCTGCGCCATCGCCGGCATCTACAACAACATGGTCACCAAGCGTAACCGCATCGATAACGCCTGGCAGAACATCGATACGCAGCTGCAGCGTCGCAACGACCTGATCCCCAACCTGGTCGAGACCGTCAAGGGCTACGCCAAGCACGAGCAGGAGACGCTCTCCGCCGTGATCAGCGCGCGTAACACCGCCGTCAAGGCCACCACGCCCGAAGCCAAGATGGAAGCCGACAACGTGCTGACCGGTGCGCTGCGTCAGCTCTTCGCCGTAGCCGAGGCCTATCCCGATCTTAAGGCAAACACCAACTTTACGCAGCTGCAGGCATCGCTCGAGGATACCGAGAACAAGATTAGCTATGCACGCCAGAGCTACAACGATTGCGTGCTCAGCTACAACAACGCCATTCAGACGTTCCCGGCTGTCATCTTTGCCGGCATCTTCCAGTTTAAGGAGCGCCAGGGCTTCGAGGCCGCCGAAGCAGCCCGCCAGGCCCCGACCGTCAAGTTCTAGTAGTTTGACAGCGCATCCTTAATCGGCCAAATGCATAAACCGCCCCGTCGAATGCATACTTCGACGGGGCGGTTTCCTTTTTCGCGAAGGTCCCCCTCTAAGCGTCGTGCATTTTTAGGAGTATTCAACATAACCAAGAGCTTCGGGCGCCACGATAAATGCCAAAGACCGCGAATATCCCTGCAAATCAAACGCTGCCAGCCCATAACCCCGCCCATCATTCGTAGAAAACATCGAGAACTCCCGATTTTTTGCCCGAGATCGGTATGCAGGGACCTTCGACTGCAGAATACTCGCAAAAATGCACGTCGCCACCGCCCCCACATGGCGCGAAGCAAAGCAAAAGCGCAGCCTAAAAGGCCGCGCACCATCTTTATTCAGATTAATCATTGCCCGTTGTGACATCGCCGAACCCGCAGGGCAGAGAACAAGTTCCCTCCCGGCGCACTCCGCAGGACGCAAGAAGCCCTCGCCGCACGAAGTTGAACCGCGCCCCAAATCTTGGACGCCCTAAATAGCGACTAGGCCGCAAGGGCC
>CATYHY010000167.1 GCA_958407085.1 uncultured Collinsella sp.
GCCAGGTAATCGGCAACATCGGTGGCGGCAAGGTGACCCACGCCGCACTCGCGCGCCATGGCATCCTCGTTGACGGCCCAAGTCGAAATCATACCGGCCATAACCGACAGGCACTGCATGAGCGTATGGGCGGTATCGAGCGCGCCCTCCTTGTCCTCCTGCAAATCCTTGTTATAAGCAAGCGGCAGGCCTTTCATGGTCACGAGCAGCTGCACCAGGTTGCCATACACACGGCCGCTCTTGCCGCGGACAAGCTCGGCAAAGTCGGGATTCTTCTTCTGCGGCATGATAGACGAGCCGGTGGAGTAGGAGTCTGAAAGCGTGATAAAGCCAAATTCGGAGCTCGACCACAGCACGATCTCCTCGGAAAGACGCGACAGGTGCATCGCCATGACGGATCCGGCGTAATGCAGATCGAGCAGGAAATCACGGTCGGAAACCGCATCGAGCGAGTTGGGAATCACGCCCGCAAAGCCAAGTTCGGCAGCCGTCATCTGACGATCGAGCGGATAGCTCGTACCGGCAAGCGCGGCAGCACCCAGCGGGCAGTTGTCGGCGGCATCAAAGGCGGCCTTCAGGCGCGTAAAGTCGCGCGCGAACATCCAGGAATACGCCAGCAGATGATGCGAGAGCAGCACGGGCTGAGCGTGCTGCATATGCGTGTAGCCCGGCAGAATCACCTTGTCGTACTTCTTAGCCGCATCCACCAGCACATGGCGCAGCTCAAGATTGGCCTCCATGAGCTCCTTGGCCAGCGCCTTGACGCCCAGGCGCGTATCGGTCGCCACCTGGTCGTTGCGCGAACGGCCGGTATGCAAGCGCTTACCGGCCTCGCCGATGCGGCGCGTCAACTCGCTCTCGATGGACATATGAATGTCCTCATCGTTGATATCGAAGGTAAAGTTGCCGGCATCGATATCCTGTTCGATTCCGGTCAGGCCCTTGGCAATCGCCTGCTCGTCCTCGGCACTGATGATGCCCTGGGCCGCCAGCATTTTGGCATGCGCCTTAGAGCCGGCGATATCCTGCTTATAGAGATGTTTGTCGACCGGCAGCGACGCGCCAAACTCCTGCGTGACCTCGGCCACGCCTGCCTCAAAACGACCGCCCCAAAGAGCCATGGAACCGTCCCCTTTCTCCAAATACCAAAACAAGCGCCCAAAGCAATGCGCCATATCGCTAAAGCGATTTTTCAACCGCTAGTTTTACACATTCCCCACCGTGTGCGGAGCCATGTAGCTAATTTGCAAAGAAGTGACGCGCCATGCACTTGGCGCCCAACGTCTCCCTCCGGATGTTGCCCTGCGAACCATCGATCCAGGCCTTCAGGCTCATAGGGACGTCCTCGACCCTTGCAGCATCGAACTCGGGCGCGAGGGCAAGTAAAGCATGCGCAATAGCATTGAACATAATGGATACTCCTCATATATATAGGCGCAGAGCCGCCAAATTGATAGAAGGAGCCCCGCCGGACAACCCCGGCGGGGCTCGGACTCAGCCGCAGACGCGACATCATATATGCGGGCGGAACGTAGGGGCCACCGATGTTAAGAAGTGTCAGCAAGCATAACGAAAGGTAGGGACCCCGTGCGCCCGTTATGTATCACGCGGATGGGCCGCGCGGATACCAAGGGAAGGAGGCGCTAGGCCTGGGCGGCAGCAGAGCTGGGGCCCTGGACCTTTGCCCACGTCTTGAGCGACAGCGTATCGATCTCGATAAAGCCGGCGCTGGCCTTCTCGTCAAACGTGGTGTCGCGGTCGTAGGTAGCCAGACCGTAGTCGTAGAGGCTGAAGGGGCTCTTGCGGCCGACGACATGGCAGTTGCCCTTAAAGAACTTCAGACGGACAGTGCCGGTCACGAACTTCTGGGTATCGGCCATAAAGGCATCGAGCGCGTTTTTGAGCGGGCTGTACCACTGGCCGTTGTACACGGCGGTGGCCCAATCCTGCTCGAGCTTGATCTTGGTCTTGAGCAGGTCGCCCTCGACGCAGATGTCCTCGAGCGCCTTGTGGGCGGTGATGAGCGTCAGGGCTCCGGGGACCTCATAGCACTCGCGGCTCTTAAGGCCCACCAGGCGATCCTCGACCAGATCGAGACGACCAAAGCCATTGTCGCCGGAGATCTTGTTGAGGGCGATGACGATCTCGGAGAGCTTCATCTTCTTGCCGTCTACGGCGACGGGCTTGCCGGCCTCAAACTCAACCTCGGTGTAGGTCGGGGTGTCCGGCGTGTCCTCGGGGTTCTTGGTCATAACCCAGGCGTCGTCGAGCGGCTCGTTCCAGGGATCCTCCAGGTGGCCGCACTCAATGGCACGACCCCACAGGTTGTCGTCGATGGAGTAGGGGTTGTCGTTGGCACCCTCGGGAACCGGCACGTTGTGGGCGTGGGCATAGGCGACCTCGTCGGGACGGCACTTCAGGTCCCACTCGCGAACCGGGGCGATAACCTTAAGCTCGGGGTCGAGGGCCTTGACGGCAGCCTCAAAACGGACCTGGTCGTTACCCTTGCCGGTGCAGCCGTGGGCGACGTAGGTCGCGCCAAACTCGTGGGCGACCTCAACAAGCTTCTTGGCAAGCAGCGGGCGAGACAGGGCGGAGAGCAGCGGGTACTTGTTCTCGTACATGGAGTTTGCTGCGATGGCTTTGGTCAGGAACTCATCGGAGAACTCGTCGCGCAGGTCGAGCACCTGGCAATCGAGAACGCCCAGGTCGAGCGCCTTCTGCTTCTTGGCATCCAGTCCGGTCTCTTCCTGGCCCACGTTGCCGCAGACACAAACGACATCGAGATTCTTCTCGTCCTGGAGCCACTTGACACATACGGATGTATCAAGACCACCGGAATATGCGAGAACGACTTTTTCCTTGCTCATGGCTGTTTCCTTTCGCCCTTGGTAGCTAGTTAGAACATCGGTCAGTTGCAAGTCATTTCAAGGTCATATACCGTGCAATATCAGGTTAAATAGCAAAAATCAGCACATACATGCCCTAGAAACATGCAGCAATGTCGTGCTAAAACCCAACGACCTCAAAATGACTCTGTTGAGGCAATTCGCCCCATGCGGACAGAGACGATTGTTATCGTCGTCGGGAAATTGCGCGCTGGCGTCGGATGGCATTGTCTGCAGTGGTGATGATCTTTACGAACTGCATCTGCCTCTCCTTTCACGTATCGCCGGGCGCAATTCAAATATCGTAAACGGTACCTTTTACTCGGTAAGCGGTTGTTTTTCCGTCTCCGTTTTCGATGGTCGCTATATTACGCTAAAGTGCCCGCAGCACAAGCGACAAATTCAAATTTCTGAAAAGTTTTTTCATTACTTTGTGAAGCGTGGTGCAAACACGCTCCGTTCCTGCGAAAATACGCTCGACTACGAGTTGATGGTTATAACGTCTGAAACAATCTCGAAACGAAAGGCTCGCTTTTATGCAAACTTACGAATCGGACGCCAACATCGGCAACATTAAGATTCTCGCCGTCGATATGGACAAGACGCTGCTGACCGACGA
>CATYHY010000168.1 GCA_958407085.1 uncultured Collinsella sp.
AGCGGTGTGAGAGAGCGCCGCATTACACGTAACTAGGAGCGTGGTTACACAATGCAGGAGGCATGGGAAGGCTTCAAGGAAGGTATCTGGACGGGAGAGGTTGACGTCCGAGACTTCATCCAGAAGAACTACACCCCCTACGAGGGCGATGAGTCGTTCCTCGTAGGTCCGACCGAGCGTACCAAGGAGCTGTGGGGCGAGGTTCTCGACCTGCTGCTTAAGGAGCGCGAGCAGGGTGGTGTCCTCGATATGGACACCAAGACCGTCACGGGTATCGTGAGCCACCCCGCTGGCTACATCGATAACGCCCACCGCGAGAAGGAGACCATCGTCGGTCTCCAGACTGACAAGCCGCTCAAGCGCGCGCTGCACGTCAACGGTGGTATCCGCATCGCTTGCCAGGCTGCCAGCCAGCACGGCTACAAGGTCGACGAGAACGTTGTTGAGCGCTACACCTTTGAGCGCAAGACCCACAACGCCGGCGTCTTCGATGTTTACACCCCCGAGATGCGTGCTTGCCGCTCGGCTCACATCATCACCGGTCTGCCCGATGGCTATGGCCGCGGCCGCATCATCGGCGACTACCGTCGTGTTGCCCTGTACGGCGTCGACTACCTGATCAAGGACAAGGAGGCCCAGAAGGCTTCCACTCCGACGGTCATGACCGCCGACAACATCCGCGATCGCGAGGAGCTGCAGGAGCAGATCCGCGCCCTCGGCGAGCTCAAGATGATGGCCGAGACCTATGGTTTCGACATTTCCAACCCTGCTACCAACACGCAGGAGGCCATCCAGTGGATGTACTTCGCCTACCTTGCTGCCGTCAAGGAGCAGAACGGCGCCGCTATGTCCATCGGCCGTACCTCTACGTTCATCGACATCTATGCTGAGCGCGACCTTGCCAACGGTACCTTCACCGAGGAGCAGATCCAGGAGTTCGTGGATCACTTCATCATGAAGCTCCGCATGGTCAAGTTTGCCCGTACCCCCGAGTACCAGGCCCTGTTCACCGGCGACCCGCAGTGGGTCACCGAGTCCATCGGCGGCATGGGTGTCGACGGCCGTACGCTCGTTACCAAGATGAGCTACCGCTACCTGCACACGCTCGAGAACATGGGCACCAGCCCCGAGCCCAACATGACCGTTCTGTGGTCGACCCGTCTGCCCGAGAACTTCAAGAAGTTCTGCGCCAAGACTTCTGTCGCCAGCTCCTCGATCCAGTACGAGAACGACGACCTCATGCGCGTTTACCACGGCGACGACTACGGCATCGCCTGCTGCGTGTCCTCCATGCGCATCGGCAAGGAGATGCAGTTCTTCGGCGCCCGCGCCAACCTGGCCAAGTGCCTGCTGTACGCACTCAACGGCGGTGTTGACGAGGTCTCCAAGAAGCAGGTCGGCCCCAAGTATCGCGCCGTCGAGGGCGATACGCTCGATTACGACGACGTTGTGGCCAAGTACAACGACATGATGAAGTGGCTCGCTGGCGTGTACGTCAACTCGCTGAACATCATTCACTACATGCACGACAAGTACTGCTACGAGCGCATCCAGATGGCTCTGCACGACAAGCACGTGCACCGCTGGTTCGCTACGGGCATCGCTGGCCTTTCCGTCGTGGCTGACTCCCTGTCCGCCATCAAGTACGCCAAGGTCCACCCCGTCCGTGACGAGAACGGCATCATCGTCGACTTCGAGACCGAGGGCGAGTTCCCCAAGTACGGTAACGACGACGACCGCGTCGACCAGATCGCTCACGACGTTGTGCACCAGTTCATGGAGTACATCCGCATGAACGATACCTACCGCAACTCCGTGCCTACGACCTCGGTTCTGACCATTACCTCCAACGTCGTGTACGGTAAGAAGACCGGCTCCACGCCCGACGGCCGCAAGGCTGGCCAGCCGTTCGCCCCGGGTGCTAACCCCATGCACAAGCGCGATAGCCACGGCGCCATCGCTTCGCTGTCTTCGGTTTCCAAGCTCCCGTTCCGCGATGCTCAGGACGGCATCTCCAACACCTTCTCCATCATCCCGAGTGCGCTCGGCAAGGAGGACCAGGTGTTCTTTGGCGATATCGACCTTGATCAGCTGGGCGAGTAACTATTGTTAGTGCTATACTAACAATAACGATTACTGATTAGCGCGCCGGTTTCGGCCGGCGCCTATTAATCGAAGGAGACACATTATGAAGGTTTCTGAAGTTTCCGAGACTCAGGCCGATAACCTGGTCCACATGCTCGACGCTTACGCCGAGAAGGGTGGCCACCACCTGAACATCAACGTCTTCAACCGTGAGACGTTGCTCGACGCTCAGGCTCACCCCGAGAAGTACCCGCAGCTGACCATCCGCGTTTCCGGCTATGCCGTGAACTTCCACACGCTCACCAAGGAGCAGCAGGACGAGGTCATTTCGCGTACCTTCCACGACAAGTTCTAAAGGGTTCAACTCCTGTAGGATTACTGGGGCCGGTTTTGGGTTATTTCCCAAAACGTCCTCGGACATGCAAAGAGGCTCCGCTGCGCGCGTTGCGCGGCGGAGCCTCTTTGCGTCCTGCGGGATGTTTTGGGAAATAACCCAAAACCGGCCATGTGGGGTCCTTTGGAGTCACCCTTTAGGCGGAACTCTCCTAATTATTTGGATGAGTCGTTTACTTACTTGTACTGTTACCGTCTTCCCGCTCTTGTTGGGGTATGCTTTGTTCGTATGTAAACGTATGACATGTTGATGGGGGAGGGTGCTATGGCTCGCGAGAGTGCTCGTTCTAAGGATACGGCTAAGCCTGGCATCAAGGAAGTTGCGGCGGTGGCGGGGGTTTCGCCTACTACGGTATCTCGCGTGCTTAATAATCGCGGCTATATTAGCCAAGAGACCCGCGATAAGGTCCATGCCGCGATGAAGCGCATCAACTATACGCCCAACGATATCGCCCGTGCCATGCTCAACGGTCGCCTGAATCTTATCGGTATGATCGTCCCCTATGTCAGCAGTCCGTTTCATGCCCAAGTGGTTCAAGTCATTGAGCATACCCTGGCCGAAAACGGTTTTAAGATGCTGCTGTGCAATAGCGCCAATCGACCCGAGCTTGAGCGCTCTTATATCGATATGCTTCGACGCAATATGGTTGATGGCGTCATCGTCAACTCGCTTAATATCGGTGCCGAGGCGTATGCCGAGATGGGTTTGAGTCTGGTTGGTATCGACTGCGACCTTGGCGAGGCCTCTGTTCAGATTGCGAGCGACAGCTATAGTATCGGCGAACTTGCCACGCGTCGCCTGATCGATGACGGGTGTTCGCGCATCCTGTGCCTGCGCAGCAATAGCCGCATGCGCATGCCTGCCAATAAGCGTACCGATGCCTACCTCGATGTTGTTGAGCAGGCCGGTTTGCCCGCGCTTGTCCGTGAGGTCGAGTTCGTTAAGCCCGACGACGAAAAGAGCGCGGTCGTTGCGAAGATCCTCGATGAGAACCCCGATATTGACGGCATCTTTGCGGGAGACGA
>CATYHY010000169.1 GCA_958407085.1 uncultured Collinsella sp.
TCGGCATAGAGCTGCGCGATTTTGGTGCGGTTCACGTATCCTCCCATAACGGTTGAATGATAGTTATCCATACAGTTCGTTATTCTAGCAGCTCGTCTCATTTGGGCTATACAGATAAGGCATTGGCGGGATGGTTTTTCAAACGAAAAGCGCCCGCGGCCAAATGGTCGCGGGCGCTTGACGAGGTGCCTTTTGGCTGTGTGGCGCGGGGCCTGGCTACTTGGTCTTGGCTACCAGCAGCGGGTCGCCAAGCTTGACGAGCGGGTTGCCGCCGATAAGCGTTCCAGACTCGCCGACATGGTCGATGCTCTTAAGACGATCGAGCTCGGAGACGATGACGGTCACGATGTCCTCGTGACCAGCGGCCTTAATGGCCTCGCGGTCGAAGCTGATGAGCGGCTGGCCTGCCTTGACCACATCGCCCATCTCGACAAAGCGGGCAAAACCCTTGCCGTTCATTTCCACGGTGCCCAGGCCGACATGGATGAACACGCGCAGGCCGTCCTCGGTAATCATGCCGATGGAGTGGTTGGTGACAGTGGTGGCACCGATGCGGCCGTTGGCGGGCGCATAGATGGTGCCGGTAATGGGCTCGATGCCATAGCCCTGGCCAAGCATGCCCGAGGCGATCGTCTCGTCGGGAACCTCGTCCAGGTTGACGAGCACGCCGTTGACGGGGGCATAGATGACGCCTTCGCGGGTAGCGAAGCTTGCTGCGGGCGGAACGGACGCCTCGCCGGTCGAGGTGAAGGTGGACTTAAGCGAATCGAGCAGACCCATAGTTGCCTCCAACTTAAATAGGCGCATATCGCGCGTTTGGTTTGCCGGAAACGTTTCACATGTGTTTCGCGGCTTGGTCAACGCCCCTATTCTACGCTGCTCAACGATACCTCTGAACTGGGATTATGTGATATATCAGTTGAAGGGAAACTTATTGCCGGAGTGTTTCTGCGCCACGGGTTCAAGTGGGGTACGCTTGAAGGCGAAAAACAAGGGCGCATAATTTGCGCGAAGGGAGCACATATGATTGTCGAGAACCATGCGCTGTGGGGCGAGGAGCCGACCGAGGATTATCCGGCGACGTTTACGTATTTGGGTGCCGAGCCGTTGCCCGATAAACCGAATGGCCGCCGCCCCGCGGTGATTATCTGTGGCGGAGGTGCGTTTACGCATATCGCTCCGCATGAGCAGGATCCTGTGGCGTTTGCGTTTTTGGATCACGGTTACCAGGCCTTTGTGCTCAACTATGTCACGAGTTCTACGGGTGACGTGAGCTTTCCGCACCCCCAGGCAGATCTTGCCAAGATGGTCGCCACGGTGCGCGCCAACGCCGACGAGTGGCATGTCGATCCTAAGCGCGTGTGCGTCGTGGGCTTTTCTGCTGGCGGCATGATTTGCGCCTCGCTGGCAACACAGTGGAAGACCGGCCCCTTTGCGGCACTTGCCGGGGCGCGTCCGGACGACATTCGTCCCGATGCCGTGGTGCTGGGCTATCCATTGCTCGACTTTGCCTATGTGCGCGACATGCAGACGCGCGATCCGCGCATTGACTTGCGCGTGCCCAAGACGGGCGGCAAGACGGGACGCGATTTGCTCAACGACTACCTGTCGATGGTGACGGGCGGCGAGGCAACTGACGAGCATCTGGCCGACATCTGCCCCACCACGCATGTTTCGCGCCAGATGCCACCGACCTTTGTGTGGGGCGTGTCCGATGACAAGACGGCACCGATCGCGCAGGTCTACCCGTTTGCGCAGCGCATGGCCGAGGAGGGTGTCGCTTGCGAGATGCACGTCTTCGACCAGGGTGGTCACGGCCTTTCGCTCGGCAACGCCAACACCGCGGTCGACAACGAGGACAAGCAGGTGGCGGTCCGCCCTTGGATTCGCCTAGCCTTCCGCTTCCTGGAGCGCCACGGGTTTTAGTTACGGCGTTTTACCAAACGCCGTAACCACTTGACGCTGCAAGCCCGCCAGGGCGGCAATCTGCCTTTCAACTTCGGCGGCATGACCAGAAGGTCAATGCCGCCTCGTTTCAAGGCACCTTGCTCGCTCTGGCGGGCTTTCGCTGTCCGCGCCAAAACATCGGCGTTGCCATGGCCCAGATGCGGCACTTGGGGACGTTCCTTTTGTGCCGGCACTTGGGGACGGTCCTTGCAGCAATCTGTCGATTGAACGTCGTTGTGTGTTCGCGCTATCATGCATGGTTACAATTGGTTAGCCGTGGCAAACGGTTAGCCAAGGTAAACTAAATGCAACGCCCTGTGGGCGTCGGGGGAGGAACACGGACGTGAAGCTCGATACGCTCGAGATCGGAAAAGACGCCGTTGTCGCATCGGTGGCATCGGACGATCAGGCACTCCGACAGCATATTTTGGACATGGGCCTAACGCCGGGCACCGAAGTCACCATGATGAAGTACGCCCCCATGGGCGACCCGCTCGAGATTCGCCTGCGTGGCTACGAGTTGACGCTGCGCAAGGACGATGCCGCACGGATTGAGCTCGTGGGTGTTCACGACACCGATACGGGTCCGCGCGCTAACGCCGCAATCGGCACGACGGAGCATCCGGCCCTGGGCGAGGGGACGTATTCGCCCCGTGCGGCAAAGACGGCCGTGCCAGAGGGCGCGCCGCTGCACTTTGCCCTCGCCGGCAACCAAAACTGCGGCAAGACCACGTTATTCAACCAGCTGACGGGCTCCAACCAGCACGTCGGTAACTTTCCCGGCGTGACGGTCGACCGCAAAGATGGCACCATCCGTAACCATCCCGAGGCGAGCGTTACCGACCTGCCCGGCATTTACTCCCTGTCGCCGTACACAGGCGAGGAGGTCGTGAGCCGTCAGTTCATCCTCGACGAGCGTCCGGACGCCATCATCGACATCATTGACGCCACCAACATCGAGCGCAACCTGTACCTGACACTGCAGCTCATGGAGCTTGACCGTCCTATGGTCATCGCGCTCAACATGATGGACGAGGTGACCGCCAACGGCGGCGCCGTAGACGTCAACTTGCTCGAGAGCCTGTTGGGCGTGCCCGTTGTCCCCATTAGCGCTGCCCGCAACGAGGGCATCGGCGAGCTGGTGGACCACGCCCTGCACGTGGCGCGGTTCCGCGAGCGCCCTGGTCGCCTGGACTTTTGCGCGCCCGACGGTCCGGACGGCGGTGCGCTGCATCGCTGCATCCACGGTATTGCTAACCTGATCGAGGACCATGCCGTGACGGCGCACATCCCGGTGCGCTTTGCGGCGACCAAGCTGGTCGAGGGCGATGAGCTGGTAACCGAGGCGCTTCACCTGGATCGCAATGAGCTCGACGCTATCGAGCACATCATCACCCAGATGGAGGGCGAGGCCGGCACCGACCGCCTATCTGCGCTGGCCGATATGCGTTTTAGCTTTATCGGCGACGTGTGCGGGCGTTGCGTCGTCAAGCCGCACGAGAGCCGCGAGCACGTGCGCTCCGTCAAGATTGACC
>CATYHY010000170.1 GCA_958407085.1 uncultured Collinsella sp.
CGCTATTTGGAGGGTCTGCGCTCGCGCATGGAGTTCTCGGCTTTCCGGAGCTGGGCGCTCGATTCGTGCGCTTCTGATATGCTAGCCAAAGTTAACCGCCCGATCGTACCGCGGGCCTAGGGGAAGGGGACCTCGATGGATGCCGCAGCCCGTACCGCCCATGATTCCACCCTCCAGCCGTTCTCGGAGATGGAGCACTATAAGCATGCCGATGAGCTGCCGCCCGAGATTATGGCGGACAGCTACGACAAGCTGGAGCGCCTGTGCCTCAAATATATGAATGAGGACGACTTCTCCAAGGTGGAGCAGGCCTATTGCTTTGCTGCCGAGAAGCACTGCAACCAAAAGCGGCGCTCGGGTGAGATGTACATCAACCATCCCGTCGAGGTGGCCATCATTTTGGCCGACCTCAAGATGGACTGCGATGTGGTGTGCGCCGCGCTGCTGCACGATACCGTCGAGGATACCGAGACCTCGCTCGCCGATGTTTCCGGTCTGTTTGGCGATACGGTGGCCGAGCTCGTCGATGGCGTGACCAAGCTCACCAACATCGAAGTCGACAGCATGGACGAGAAGCAGGCGCTTACGCTGCGCAAGATGTTCCTCGCCATGTCCAAGGACATCCGCGTCATTATCGTTAAGCTTGCCGACCGTCTGCACAACATGCGCACCCTTGCAGCTCTGCGCGAGGACCGTCGCCTGTTTAAGGCCCGCGAGACCATGGACGTGTATGCGCCCCTGGCCGACCGTCTGGGCATGAGCTCTATTAAGTGGGAGCTCGAGGACCTGTCCTTCTTCTACCTTGAGCCCGATGCCTACCAGCGCATCGCACGCATGGTGGCTGAGTCGCGCGAGGTTCGCGAGCGCTATCTGGCCGAGACCATCAAGACGCTCACCGACGAGCTCAACCGCATTGGCCTGGAGGGCTTCCAGATCAACGGCCGTTCCAAGCACTATTGGTCCATCTACCAAAAGATGAAGCGCAAGGGCAAGGAATTCTCCGAGATCTACGACCTGGTGGCACTGCGCGTCATCACGCATTCGGTGCGCGATTGCTACTCCACACTCGGTGCGGTACATACGCTGTGGCACCCCATGCCCGGTCGCTTTAAAGACTATATCGCCATGCCCAAGGTCAATAACTACCAGTCGCTCCATACGACGGTAATCGGCCCCACGGCCCGCCCGCTCGAGATTCAGATTCGAACCTACGAGATGCATGAGCAGGCCGAGTACGGCATTGCCGCCCACTGGCTCTATAAGAAGTCGGGTGGATCGTCTGCGTCTAAGACCAATGATGCCCAGCGTCTGGACGACCAGATTAACTGGCTCAAACATTCGCTCGATTGGGCTGCGTCTGATGAGATCACCGACGCCAAGGAATACCTGCATTCGCTGAAGGTCGACCTCTTCGATCAAGAGATCTTCGTCTTTACGCCCAAGGGCGAGGTCATGGCGCTTCGTGCCGGCTCCACGCCGCTCGACTTTGCCTACGCCGTTCACACCGAGGTGGGAAACCACTGCGTCGGCGCTAAGATCAACGGTGCGGTGGCCCCGCTCACGCACGAGATCAAGACGGGCGATCGCGTTGAAATCCTGACCAACAAGAGTTCCAAGCCGTCGCGTGATTGGCTCAAGATCGTTAAGACGCCTTCCGCCAAGTCAAAGATCCGCCGTTACTTCGCTGCCGCGACCAAAGACGATGACGCTGCTGCCGGCCGCGATATACTGGCCAAGGACCTGCGCAAGCGCGGGTATGGCATCTCTACGCCGCGATCCACGCGTGCGCTCAACGCCGTGGCGGAGCAGTTGAACTTCAAGCAGCTCGAGGACCTGTTTGCCGCCGTCGGCGCAGGCAAGGTTGCCCCGCGCGCTGTGGGTAACAAGGTCGAGCAAATCTTGGACCCCAAGCCCGAGGAACAGCTCACCAAAGCCGAGGCTATCGCCGAGGTCGTCAAGCAGCCGGTCCGAGGCTCCAACCGCAAGCCGCAAAAGCGCGGTAAGAGCGCCAGCAACGGCATTATCGTCAAGGGCGAGAGCAACAGCGGCCTGCTGGTCCGTCTGGCGCATTGCTGCAATCCGGTGACGGGCGACGATATCGTCGGCTTCATTACGCGCGGTCGTGGCGTTTCGGTGCATCGCGCCAACTGCCCCAACGTCAAGGGTCTTATGGAGCATCCCGAGCGCATGATCGAAGTGGAGTGGGACGGCGCTGCCGACACCCTCTTCCAGGTCGAGATCGTGGTCGAGTGCCTGGACCGCATGGGCCTGCTCAAGGATGTCACCATTGCCATTGGCGATGCGGGCGGCAATATCCTTTCTGCCGCCACGTCGACCAACCGCGAGGGTATTGCAACCCTGCGCTTTATGGTCGAGATCTCGGACGCGAGTGGTCTGGATCCGCTGCTGGCTTCTATCAGCAGCGTTGACTCGGTCTACGACGCGCGTCGCCTGATGCCCGGCGAGGGTGGAGCCCAGCTTAAGCGCCGCGTTTAGTCGCGACGAACGTGCCACATTATCGATATTCGCTACACTCGAGGCATCGTTTGATGCCTCGAGTTCTATAGAGAGGAGAGGGACATGAGTGCTGTGTCCTTGGATGTAACTCCCAAGGGATCGGTCGAGATTGAGACGCTCGTAAACGGTCCCATTCAGACCAATAGCTATGCTGTTATTTCGGACAATGAGTGCGTGATTATCGACCCCGCATGGGAAGGCGAGCGTTTGGTGGAGCATATTCGAGCCGAGCATGCCGGTGTACGCGTGCTTGGCGCCGTATGCACTCATGGCCATGCCGATCATGTTGGTGGTGTTGCCGGCGTGCGAACCACCATTGGCGAGGGCTGCCAGTATGAGCTGTGTGCCAAGGATGTGGCGGTGCCGCATGCGAATATCGAGGAACAGCGAGCTATGTGGGGCATTGAGACGCCCGACCCCGGGGAGCCGACGCGCCTGCTCGCCGAGGGCGATGCTATCGAGGTTGGCGATATCTGCCTGCAGGTGATCGAGACGCCAGGGCATACGCCGGGCGGGATCGTCTTGTTCGCCGCCACCGAACAGGGAAGCATCGCCTTTGTTGGCGACACCCTGTTCCCGGGCAGCCACGGCCGCACCGATCTTGCCGGTGGCGACGAGGCGGCGATTCTGCGCTCGCTCTCCAAGCTCGCCCGGCTTCTCCCGCCCGATACCGTTTGCCTAACCGGGCATGGCGATTCGACCACCATGGCACGCGAGCTCATGCAGAACCCTTTCATGCAGATGTAGCTATATAGTCAGCTTCTAAAGCACGAGAAGCGTCCAAACGTCAAGCTATTTTTCCCCAACGGGTCAATTTCGTAGGGCAAACGGTCAAAAAAGTCTGTTTGGACGATATTCGTGAACAAACGAACGTTTATGCTCGGGTGCGCCGTGGTAAAATCACAGGCGTTATCGGAGCAACCTTACAGGAGGTTTCTTTTATGCTCGTCAAC
>CATYHY010000171.1 GCA_958407085.1 uncultured Collinsella sp.
TGTTCTCCTTTGCTGATGTGCCAATGTTCTCGATGGTTCTTATGCCCAAAGGCAGACAAACCATCCACGGCATTGCAAATGAACACATAACGGATCAGGCAAGCGGTCGGGCCAAAATGCGTCGACCGTCCTGCCCACTCCAGCAGTCCCACCCCGCGCGCGGCTAGCGCCCGTCGCCGCCCAGCAGCGCCAGAACATCTTCGCGGGTAAACAACGCCGACGAGATGCCGTCGCCGCCGAGCACGCTGTTGACCAGGTCGCGCTTGGACTCCTGCATCTGCATAATGCGCTCCTCGATCGTGTCCTTGGCGATGAGCTTGTACACGGTCACGGTATGCTGCTGACCAATACGATGCGCGCGGTCGGTCGCCTGGTCCTGCGCGGCCACGTTCCACCACGGGTCGTAGTGAATGACCACATCGGCCGCCGTCAGGTTAAGGCCCACGCCGCCCGCCTTGAGCGAAATCAAAAAGACCGGAACCTCGCCCGCTTGGAACTGCGCGACCATCTTGGCGCGGCTCTCCTTAGACGAAGCGCCCGTGAGCTTAAGGAAGGCGATGTCCTCCTTGGCCAAGCGCTTACCGATGATATCGAGCATGCCCGTAAACTGGCTGAACAACAGGATGCGATGCCCGCCGTCGAGTGCGCCGTGCACGAGCTCCATGCACGTATCGAGCTTGGCGCTCCCCGCCTTGTAATCCTCGTAGTGTAGACGCGGGTCGCAGCAGATCTGGCGCAGCTTGGTGAGCTCGGCGAGCACCTTGAGCTTGTCTTTCTTAAACTCGGATGACTCGCGGTGCTGCACCTGTTGGGCGATACGGTCCTGGTTGGCCAGGTAGAGCTTGCGCTGCTCGCCGGTGAGCTGCGCCATGACCGTATCCTCGATCTTCTCGGGCAGGTCGGCCACCACGTCTTCCTTGACACGGCGCAGCACAAACGGCGACACGAGCGCTTGCAGGCGAGCGGCACTGTCGCCCTCGGCATGCTCGACCGGGCTTTCGAAGCGCTTGGCAAACGACTCGCGCGTGCCAAGTAGGCCCGGCATCAAAAAGTCGAAGATGCTCCAGAGCTCGGATAGGCGGTTTTCGATGGGCGTGCCCGTCAGGGCAAAGCGCACGCCGGCCGGCAGGCGCTTGGTGGCACGCGCCACCTGGGTGAGCGGGTTTTTAATGTACTGGGCCTCATCGAGTACCACGCGGGCAAAGTCCTGCTCGACGTACTCGTCGATATCGCGCCGCATAAGGTCATACGACGTCACGACCACGTTATGCTCGGCCACGCCGGCGATTTGCACGCGACGCTGGGCCTTGGCGCCCACGATGGCGCACACATCGAGCGACGGGGCGAAGCGCTCCAGCTCGGCAGTCCAGTTGTACACGAGCGACGCAGGGCACACCACAAGCGTGGGCTTAATGTCCCCCGCTTCCACGCGCGCCAGGATATGCGCGATCATCTGCAGCGTTTTGCCCAGGCCCATGTCGTCGGCCAAGATGCCGCCAAGGCCCAGGTGTTCGAGCGAGCCGAGCCACTGGTATCCGTCGACCTGGTAGCCGCGCATCGTTGCCTTGAGCGATGCCGGCACCGTAAAGTCCATCTTGCCGAGCGTGTCCAGACGCTCGACGGTACGGCGGAACGCAGCGTCGCGATCGGCCTCGAGCGCGGGCGTGCGCGCGAGCATGCTATCGACGAACAGGGTGCTCGACGCGGGAAGCGACACGCCGTCGAGCAGGTCAACAGCATCGACCCCCAGATCCTCGGCAAGGCCAAACGCGGCTCGGGCACCCTCGTCCAAACGAATGATGTCGCCGGACGTAAGGCGCGCAAACGTCTGGTGACGCTTGTAGGAGTCGAGGTAGATGGCAAGGTCTGACGCCGAAAGGCCGCTCGCGCCCAGTTCGACGTCGAGCAGATTGCTCTTGACGGTCGCACGAACCGAGAGCTTGGGCGCGGGTCGCACCGAAATCTGGCGCAGACGGTCGCTGAGCATGACCTCACCCAGCTCGGACAGGGCGGACAGGCCCTCGGTCAGCAGGCAGAACAAGCTCTCGTCATCGCGCTCCTCAAACGCCAGACCGCCCTCGTAGAAATCGAAGTACAGGGCCGCCGTGTCCATAACACGAAACTCTGCCACCTCGTCGCGGGGCGGCACGCCGGGGCGTTGCTCTTCGAAGGGGCTGCCCGGAGCGCCCAGGCTAAAGAGATCTGCCGACCAGTCGCCGTAGGCAACCGTAATTTTGCAGGTCACAAGCCCATCGTCGACGCCGATCGCCATAGCAAAGCTCGGCTCGGGCGCCACGGTATCGAGCGCGGCGGGCGCGGTAAGGTCGGTATAGTCGCGCAAAATGGGCAGCGCCATACGACAGAACTCCCCCACCTGGTCGACAGCGATATGGATCGGCGTGCGACAGGGCAGTAAGCGCGATAGGAACGGCGCCGCATGCTGGGCAAACGCTACATCGGCGCGGCGCGCACGGCGGGTGTCGACCAGATAGGCAACGTCGCCCGAAGCAAAGCAGTATGCATCGGCCGGCAGGCGTAGATCGTAGCTGCCACCAGCCGCCGGCGCGATTTTGGCGGCAAGGAGCGGTGGGCGCTCAGACAGCGCCTCGTCCTCCCCTTCCGGAGGCATCTCAACCGCCACGTCATAGGTGCGATGTATCGTCGTCCCCCGCGACCAGGCGGGCTCAAAAGAGATGGTCTGGCCGCGCAACAGGTCCAGCACATATACGATGCTATGCTCGGACAGCGGCAACTGACGCTCGGCGACAAAACCACTGCGGGCAAAGTCGTACGACGCCGAACGCGAGCTTGTGATGTCATCGAGATAGGCAACTGTCGTCACGACAAGGTTGAGCAGCTTTGTCGACACGTCTTCGAAGGCTTCGGGCGTATGGACAAACGTGAGCTTCTTGCCGTACGAGAAGGTGCCGCCTCGGACATAGGCGTCGGCCATGCCGTCGATATCCTTGACCACGTAGGACACCGAACCGCAGCGAATGCGGAACTCGAGCGCCCAGCTAAAGCGGTCGGCAAACAGTGGATTGTAGTACGGCACCAGCGAGGGCTCCAACGCCGCTTTGGGGGCGTCGGGATCAACGGCACCGGCAAGCTTGCGGCGCATGCTCGCCAGCTCATCCATGCGCGCGTCCGAAAGATCGGAGAGTGCCGCCATGAGGCTGGGGCTCGTGGGGACGGGCGCCGGAAAGGGAAAGTTGGGGTTGACGGCCGGCGCTTTGGGCGCGGTGCGAACGGGCTGTTTCGGCTGCGCCGTAAACGTGCGAACCGGTGTGCGCAGCCCCTCAACAGGCTCAATGCCGCTGGCGTCCAGGTATGCCAGCGCTGTGGCGATGGCGTGTTTGCACATACCGGGGTAACGATAGGCGGCGGGGCAATCGCAGTCGTAGTCGATCACCTCGTGCTCGTCCATGTCGAGCGCCACGTGCGTCTTGTACAGGTCGCCGCGCG
>CATYHY010000172.1 GCA_958407085.1 uncultured Collinsella sp.
GGATTGTTATTCGTTTGTAAAGCCCTGCCGCGCTTGCGGTAAGGGTTTATCAAATGCCCGTAAGAAACCGCAGTTGGCGCGGGTGCTGCCCGGTCGGGGTCGTATCTTTCCAAACAGCAAAGCGGGCAGGGTGCCCGCGATTCGCATGTACGAAAGGAAGATCATGCTCGATCAGGCTTATTCTCGTCGTCAGTTCCTCGGCCTTGCTGGTGGTCTTGCCAGCATCGTCGGTCTCGGTCTCGTTGGCTGCGGCGGCGCAGGCGCATCCGACGCCGCCGACAAGGGTAGCGCCGCTGCTGCCGAGTCCGTCTCCGGCGAGGTGACCTACGACGGTGCCTCCTCGTTCCAGGCTCTCGTCGAGGCCGCTGCCGAGAAGTTCATGGATGCCAACCCCGACGTCTCCGTCTCCGGCTCGGGCAACGGTTCGGGCAAAGGTCTGACCGCTGTTGCCGCCGGCACCGTCACCATCGGTAACTCCGACGTCTTCGCCGAGACCAAGCTCGAGGCCGACCAGGTCAAGAACCTCGTCGACCACGAGGTCGCCGTCGTGGGCATGGGTCCCGTCGTCTCTAAGAACGTGAAGGTCGACGACCTGTCCCTCGAGCAGCTCAAGGGCATCTTCTCCGGCCAGATCACCAACTGGAAGGAGGTCGGCGGCGACGACGCCAAGATCGTCGTTCTCAACCGCAAGGCCGGTTCCGGTACCCGCGCCACCTTCGAGGCTGCCGTCTTTGGCGACGAGGCAGTCGACTTTAAGGGCGACGCCGAGCTCGACAAGTCCGGCGACGTCCAGACTCAGATGGGCAGCACCGATAACGCCATCTCCTACCTCGACTTCTCGCACTTCGATGACTCCAAGTTCAACGCCATCAAGGTCGAGGGCGTCGAGCCCAAGAGCGCAAACGTCACCGACGACTCCTTCAAGATCTGGGCTACCGAGCACATGTACTGCTCCAAGGACGCCGACGAGGCCACCACGGCCTTCCTGGAGTTCATGCTTTCCGACGACGTCCAGGGCAAGCTCGTCGAGGAGCAGGGCTTTATCCCCGTCTCTGCCATGAAGGTCGTCAAGGACGCCAGCGGCAAGGTCTCTGCTAAATAAGTAATCGCCCCCGGAAAGGTTTGCAATGGCAAAACAGCTGCCAAAGCGCGACCTTGAGAACGTGGGCCTGGGCGTCACGGGCGCGTGCGTAGCGCTCGTGACGCTTGTCGTTGCCGCGCTTATCTTCATGGTCGCCCAAAAGGGCCTCTCGGCTTTTCTCAAGGATGGCGTTTCGGTTGTCGAGTTCTTCACCGGCACCAAGTGGGACCTGGCCAACACAGCCGAAAACGGTCTGCCCTATACCGGCGCCCTGCCCCTGATCGTCACCTCGTTTGCGGTCATGGTGCTCTCCACGCTCATCGCGCTGCCCATCGCCATCGGCTCCGCCATCTTTGCGGTCGAGATCCAACCCAAATTTGGTTCCAAGGTCTTTCAGCCGCTTATTGAGCTTTTGACCGGCATTCCCTCGGTCGTCTTTGGACTGATTGGCTTTCACGTGGTCGTCGGACTTATGAAGTCCGTTTTCCACGTGAGCACGGGTCTGGGCATCCTGCCCGGCGCCATCGTGCTGGCTGTCATGATCCTGCCGACGATGACCACCCTTTCGGTCGATGGCCTGCGCGCCGTGCCCGACGGCTACCGTCAGGGCTCGCTTGCGCTGGGCTACACCCGCTGGCAGACCATCTGGCACGTGGTGCTCAAGTCCGCCATGCCGTCGCTCATGACTGCGGTCATCCTTGGCATGACGCGCGCCTTTGGCGAGACGCTCGCCGTGCGCATGGTTATCGGCGGTATTGAGGCCATGCCGACGTCGCTGCTGTCGCCGGCCTCGACCATCACCACCACGCTCACCACGTCCATGGCGGTCTATGCCGAGGGCTCGGCCCAGGACGATGTTCTGTGGGCGCTTGGTCTGCTGTTGATGGGCATGAGCCTCATCTTCATCCTGATCATCCATCTCATTGGCCGCAAGGGGGCGAAGGCTCGTGGCTAGCACGCACATCCACATCGACGAGGCGAGACTCGGGCGTGTCCAAAAACAGGACCGCATCGCCACGGGCGTGCTGACGGCGATCGCCGCCATCGTCATGCTCATCGTCGTTTCCATGGTGGCCTATATCCTGTTCGAGGGTATCTCGACGCTGTTCCAGCCGGGCTTCCTCACGCAGCCCGCGCGCGCCAACGGAACTCAGGGCGGCGTACTCTACCAGCTGTTCGACTCGTTCTATCTGCTGCTGATCACTCTGATCATCTCGGTGCCCATCAGCCTGGGCGGCGCGGTCTTTTTGGTTGAGTACGCGCCGGACGGCCCCATCCGCGACATCGCTTCCACCGCCATCGAGACGCTGTCCTCGCTGCCTTCCATTGTCGTCGGCATGTTCGGATTCCTGGTATTCTCGGTGCAGCTGGGCTGGAAGTACTCCATCATCTCCGGCGCCGTCGCGCTCACCATGTTCAACATCCCCATCCTGGTGCGCGTGATTCAGCAGGCGCTCGAGGACGTGCCGCAGGCCCAGCGCGATGCGTGCCTGGCCATGGGCCTCACTCGCTGGGAGGCCACACTGCACATCCTGATCCCCGAGGCCATGCCCGCCATCGTGACCGGCATCGTGCTTTCGGCCGGCCGCGTGTTTGGCGAGGCCGCGGCGCTGCTCTTTACCTCGGGCATGAGCTCGCCGGTGCGTCTGAACTTCTTGAGCTTTAACCTGTCGAGCCCCACCTGCGCCTGGAACGTGTTCCGCCCCGGTGAGTCGCTCGCCGTGCACATCTACAAGATTTACGGCGAGGGCAGCCCCGAGGCACAGCAGATCGTCTGGGGCACCGCCGCACTGCTGATGATCTGCGTGCTGCTGTTTAACGTAGTCGCCCGTATCGTGGGCAAGCAACTGGCAAGGAAGATGACGGCCGAATGAGCGAGATGAATGCAACGCCCGCAACCGAAGCGACATCGTCCGAGACTCAGGATTTTCTGTCGAGCGTGGGGGAGAGCGAGAAGCGCGTGCGCGTAAGCGGCAAGGCCGTGAGCGACGAGGTCGTGCTCTCCACCAAGGACGTCAACGTGTACTATGGCGACCACCATGCGCTGCACGATACGTCGCTCGACTTTCACAAGGGCGAGATCACGGCGCTCATCGGGCCTTCGGGCTGCGGCAAGTCGACCTTCTTGCGTAGCCTCAACCTGATGAATCGCGAGATTCGCGGCTGCCGCGTGGAGGGCGAGATCAACTACCGCGGGCGCAACGTGAACACCAAGGCCGAGAACACCTATGAGCTGCGTCGCTCCATTGGCATGGTGTTCCAGCAGCCCAACCCGTTCCGCAAGTCCATTCGCGACAACATCACGTTTGCGCCTAAGCGCCACGGCATCACCGACCGTGACGAGCTCGACCGCATGGTCGAGGAGAG
>CATYHY010000173.1 GCA_958407085.1 uncultured Collinsella sp.
CTTGCACCAGAGCGTAAGGGGCTGGCATACACATGCAGACGGTCTATCGGGTATATGAGGGAACGCGCGAGCCGCATCGGCTTGCCGTCGAGCGCGCGGCCGAGGTGCTCGGCCGCGGCGGCCTGGCGCTGATCCCGACCGAGACGGTTTACGGTGTCGCCGTGGCGGTCAACGCCTTCTCGGACGCCGTGCCCCAAGATACAGGCGAATTCCCATCGTGGCCGCGCGATCCGCAGGCTGCCGTCAATGGCGCCGCGGTCCCTGCGCTCGGTACCGGCTACCGCCGTATCTTCACTCTCAAGCAACGTGAACTCACGCAAACCGTCGCTTGGCTGGTCGATGGTGTCGAGGCGCTCGACCGCTATGGCGTGGATATCCCGGAAGATGCCCGCGTACTTGCGCGACGATGCTGGCCGGGAGCCCTGACTATCGTGGTCAAGGCGGCTCCCTGCGTGCCGACCTTTATGCGTGCTGCCGACGACACCGTGGCCCTGCGCGCTTCGGCCTCTCCCGTGGTCCAAGCGCTCATCCGCGCCTGCGGCAGTCCCCTTGCCTGCACGAGCGCCAACACACACGGCGCGCCCTCGCCGGCAAGCTTTGCCGCCGTCGAAGGTCGCATCCTGGAGGGGGTCGATGTTGCCGTCGACGCCGGCGAGACCCCGTGTCGCGACGCCTCGACCATCGTGTCGTTCCAGCACGGCGGGCTCCAGATCCTGCGCCAAGGCGCACTTCCCGCATCAGAGATCGAACGGGTCCTGTCCGACCCGATGCAATAGAAAGGTGTAAGCGATGTCGTTGAATCTGGGCAGCCTGGGCATGGAAGATGCCTCGTTTAACTTTGGCGGTTCCTACATCATGGCGCTCGACTGCGGCACCACCTCGGTACTTGCGACCATCGTCGACGAGTACGGCTGCATCGTCGCGCAGGCACGTCGTAGCGTCAAAACCAGCTTCCCGCGTCCCGGTTGGATAGAGCAAGACCCCATGGAGGTGCTTGCCAGCCAGATCGGCGTGATGATGGAGGTCCAGTTTAAGAGCGGCATCCATTCTGACCGCATCGCCGCCATCGGTATCTCCAACCAGCGCGAGACCACGGTGGTGTGGGACCGCATAAGCGGCCAACCCATCTATAACGCCATCGTGTGGCAATGCCGTCGCACCGCACCTCTGATCGACGAGCTGGTCGAGCGGGGCGCAGAAGAGCTGGTGCGCTCCCGCACGGGACTCACGCTCGATCCGTATTTCTCGGCTTCCAAGGTGCAGTGGATCCTCGACAACGTCGACGGTGCGCGTGAGAGCGCGGCGGCGGGCGACCTCATGTTCGGCACCATCGACACCTGGCTCATCTACAACCTCACCGGCAGTCAGGTCTTTGCCACCGACTACACCAATGCCAGCCGCACGGCGCTCTTTAATATCCATACGCTCGATTGGGACGACGACCTGCTGGCGCTCTTTGACGTTCCGCGTTCCATGATGCCCGAGGTTCGTTGGAGCTCGGGCGACTACGGCCGCGTCGCGAGCGACATCATGACCAATATGCCGCCCATCATGGGCGTGGCGGGCGATCAGCAGGCGTCGCTGTTCGGCCACTGCTGCTTCCATCCCGGCCAGACCAAAAACACCTATGGCACGGGTTGCTTTATGCTCATGAACACCGGCGACGAGGTCGTCGAATCCAAGAACGGTCTGGTCTCCACGATCGGTATCGCCGCGGACGGCAAGATCAGCTATGCGCTCGAGGGCTCTATCTTTGCCGCCGGCTCAACCATGAATTGGCTGCGCAACAACATGGGCATCATCTCGAGCGTGAGCGAGTCCGCGCAACTCGCCGCTTCGATCAACGACAACGAGGGCTGCTACTTCGTCCCCGCCTTCGCTGGCCTGGGCGCTCCCTGGTGGGATCCGCATGCCCGCGGTATCGTGTGCGGCCTGACCGGTGCCTCGAGTCGCGCGACCATTGTGCGTGCGGCCTGCGAGTCCATGGCCTACCAGAGTTATGACGTGCTGCGCGCCATGGAGCAGGACGTGGGACTTTCGATTGAGCGCCTGTCCGTCGATGGCGGCGCCTCACGCAACGAGTTCATCATGCAATTCCAGGCCGACCTGCTGGATATCCCCGTGCTGCAATGCGAGACGGTGGAGACCACGGCAATCGGTGCCGCGTACTTGGCGGGTCTTGCCGTCGGCTATTGGGAAGACCTTGAAGAGCTGGAGCAAAATGCCCAGATCGTTAGGACCTTCCTTCCCCATATGTCCGCCGAGCGTCGCGAGCAAAACCTTGCGGGCTGGCGTGATGCAGTCAAGCGCTCGCTCAGTACCGCACAGTAGGGCTGCGATGGGCTGCTCGATACAACAAACCGCTAAATTATGCATGGCGTGCGGCGGCAACATTGCTGCGTGCCTTGTCAGCAAGGCCGTTTTGCGGCCGCAACGAAAGGGGCAATCAACCCATGACCGTCACCTACGATGCGTCCCGTGTGACGCTTGTCGATCATCCGCTCGTCCAGCACAAGCTGTCGATCCTGCGCGACAAAAACACCGGCACCAACCAGTTCCGCCAGCTTGTGCGCGAGCTTGCACTTTTTGACGGCTACGAGGCCATGCGCGACCTGCCCATGGAAGACGTCGAAGTCGAGACCCCCATCACCACCGCAACGTTTAAGCAGCTCGCCGGCAAAAAGCTCGCCATCGTTCCCGTCCTGCGTGCAGGCCTTGGCATGGTCGACGGCATCCTCGAACTGGTGCCCTCCGCTCGCGTGGGCCACATCGGTATGGAACGCGACGAGGTCACCCACGAGCCGCATGAGTATTACTGCAAGATGCCCAAGGATATCGACCAGCGCATCTGCCTGGTCGTCGACCCCATGCTCGCCACGGGCGGTTCGGCCGAGATGGCCATCAGCTACCTGCGCGAGCGCGGTGTCAAGGATATCCGCATGCTGTGCATCGTCGCCGCGCCCGAGGGCCTCAAGTCACTGACCGAAAAGGACCCCGACGTACATATTTATACGTGCGCCATCGACGACCATCTCAACGAGGCCGCCTACATCGTTCCCGGCCTCGGCGACGCCGGCGACCGCATCTTCGGCACGCTCTAGTCGCTGGGCTAAGACGGCCGCGGCTGCAAATACGAAGAAACGGTGCGCGCGGTCGAACAAAAGGCGACCGCGCGCACTCCTGTTAACGGACGTTTTGCCCTGCAGGGTTCGAGAAAAACGTATTACCGTACCTGCGGCATAAAGAAGGTCTTAAGAAAACGAACAGGTGCGTATTAACCGATGCTTTTTCGGTTGTACTTTAGCGATTGGCTCGTACAATAGTCACCAATGTTTGGCGGGAACTGTTCTGTGAGGCGTTAAAAAAGGAAAGTGAGGACGCCAATGTTTCAGATAGCCGATCTGCTCGCTATCGTTGCAGGCGCCATCGCGGGCGCAAT
>CATYHY010000174.1 GCA_958407085.1 uncultured Collinsella sp.
CGCACCACGGCGTTCTTGGGCTCGGTCAGGATCGACACCAGGTCGTCCTCGTCGAGCGCCTGCGTCTGGGTGACGACGGGCGTACGTCCCACAAACTCGGGGATCATGCCAAAGGCGTTGAGGTCCTGCGGGAGCACCTGGCGCAGCAGGTCGTTCTCGTCGACCGAGGTGGGGCCGGCGATCTCGGAGTTAAAGCCCACGCCCTTGTTGCCCACGCGATCGGCGATGATCTTATCCAGACCCACAAAGGCACCGCCGCAGATGAACAGGATGTTGGTCGTGTCGATCTGCAGCAGCTCCTGTTGAGGATGCTTGCGGCCGCCGGTGGGCGGAACGCTTGCCACCGTGCCCTCAAGGATCTTAAGCAGCGCCTGCTGAACGCCCTCGCCCGAAACATCGCGGGTGATGGAGAGGTTCTCGGCCTTGCGGGCGATCTTGTCGATCTCGTCCACATAGATAATGCCGACCTGCGCGCGCTCGATATCGCCATCGGCGGCGTTGATAAGCTTGAGCAGGATGTTCTCCACATCCTCGCCCACGTAACCGGCCTCGGTGAGCGCGGTGGCGTCGGCGATGGCAAACGGCACCTCGAGGATGCGCGCAAGCGTCTGGGCGAGCAGCGTCTTACCGGTGCCGGTGGGACCGAGCAGCAAAATGTTGGACTTGGCGAGCTCCACCTCGTCCATATCATCGTCGAGCTGCGAGTCCAAGCCGTCGTCAAAGGCCGAAAGCGCAGCGCCGCCCTCGATGACGCGGCGGTAATGGTTGTACACGGCAACCGACATGGCGCGCTTGGCGTCCTCCTGGCCCATAACATAGGCCGAAAGCTCGTCATAGATCTCGTGCGGCGTCGGCACGTGCGTGATGACCTGGCGATCGTCCTCGAGCTCAAAACCCTCGGTCTCGGGGTCCGCGGCGGGTTGGGATGCAGCCTGGCCGTGGTCGTTGAGGAAGCCCGGCAGCTTGCCGTTGCGGGCGGCGTCCATAAAATCCGAAGCCAGCGACTCCTCCAGAATCTCGGAACAGGCGGCGACGCACTCGTCACAGATAAAGATGTTGGTCGGGCCCTTAACAAGGCGACGAACCTGGCCCTGCTCTTTTCCGCAGAAGGAGCAGCGGATGGGGTTGCCGTTCTCGTCAAAGTTGTCCTGCATGTTACCTGCCATCCTAGGCGTCCTTCGCGGCAAGATCGCGCGAGGTGACGATACGGTCGATCAGACCGTAGTCGAGGGCCTCGGCAGCGGTCAGGTAATTGTCGCGCTCGGTATCGGCCTGGACCTTCTCGATGGGCTGGCCCGAGGCGTCGGACAGAATCTGGTTGAGCTCGCGACGGGTCTTCTTGATCTCCTCGGCCACGATCTCGATCTCGGTCTGCTGACCCTGGGCACCGCCGCTGGGCTGGTGAATCATGACCTTGGAGTGCGGCAGGCAGAAGCGCTTGCCCTTAGCGCCGGCCGAAAGCAGCACTGCGGCCATGGACGCGGCCATACCGACGCAGATGGTGGAGACCTGCGGCTTAATGAAGTTCATGGTGTCAAGAATCGCCAGGCCGGAGTAGACCTCGCCGCCGGGCGAATTGATGTAGAGCGAGATATCCTTCTCGGCATCCTGGCTCTCAAGATGCAGCAGCTGGGCAACGACCAGGTTGGCGCTGACGGAGTTGATCTCCTCGCCCAAGAAGATGATGCGGTCGTTGAGCAGGCGCGAATAGATATCGTAGCTGCGCTCGCCGCGCGGCGTCTGCTCGATAACGTATGGCACGAGGGCGGAATCGAACTTGGCGATCATACGCATCTCCATTTCTCTCTTGCGGACCAAATTGGTTCTAGATAAACGTACGGTGCCCGCATGCTATGCATTGGCTGGCACCGTACGAAGCAACCGGATAACCGGCTTATAACTTTACCCCATCACGGGCGCATCCATGCGCTCGCGGAAAAGGTGGCGAGAATTACTCGGCGTCCTTGGCGGTCTCGTCGACCTCGGTCACCTTGGCGTTCTCGACCAGGTGGTCGACGGCCTTGGAACGACGGATGGACTCGCGGACGGCAGGCATGCGGCCATCAGCGATGAACTCGGCCTTGGAAGCCTCGACGTCCTTGACGCCGGCCTTCTCGAACTCGGCGTTGATGTCGTCCTCGGTGACCTCAATCTTGAGCTCACGGGCGAGGGCGTCCAGAGCCAGGGACTCACGGGCAACGTCGTTGGCCTGCTTGTGCAGGTCGCCGATGAACTGCTCCATGGTCAGGCCGGAAGCGGGCAGCCAGGTGTCCAGCGTCATGCCGCGAGCAGCGAGGTTAGACAGGAAGTTCTGGCCAAGCTCCTCAAAGACGGACTGCTCGTAGTCGGCATCCATCTCGTCGAGCTGCAGGCGCTCGGCGAGAGCGGAGACGCAACGGTTCTCCTTCTCGGCCGGGAGGCGGGAAGCCTTGTCCTGCTCGATCTCAATCTTGATGGCGTCGCGCATGGCCTCGATGCTGTCGAAGCCAAAGTCGGACTTGACGAGCTCGTCGGTGAGCTCGGGGGTGTTGCGGACCTTGATGCCCTTGACGGTGACCTCGACGGTGTGGGTCTCGGCCTCCTCGCCCTCCTCGACCTCATCGGTCCAGGTGACGGTCTTGACGTCGTCAACGTTAGCGCCGATCAGGGCCTCGTTGAACTCCTTGGGGTTGCTGTCGCTACCGGCGATGAGCATACGGCCCTCGGCGGCAAAGTTGTCGGCGTTCTCGACGGCCTTGAGGTCGACAGTGACGTAATCCTCGGCCTCGACGGCGCGACCCTCGACGTCCTCGAAGGTGGCACGGTAGTTGAGGAGCATCTCGACCTGGTTGTTGATCTCGGACTCGGTGACCTCCGCAGGGGGCATCTCGATCTCGACAGCGTCGAAGGAGGAGAGCTCAGCGGCGGGACGCAGGGAGAACTCGACGGTGTAGGTGTAGTCCTCGTGATCCTTGGCGAGGTCGAGCTCCTTGTAGTCACCGTTCTTGGTGGGGACGATGTCCAGCTCGTTGAGGACGGCGGGCTCGTTGGCGGCGATCAGGTCGTTGGTGGCCTGAGCGAGGGTAGCCTCGGCGCCAAGAGCGGAGTCGATGACCGGACGGGGGGCCTTACCGGCGCGGAAGCCCGGGAAGCGGTACTTCTTGGCGGTGTCCTTGTAGGCCTTCTTGATCGCGGCGTCGACGTCGGCGGCCGGGATGGTGACCGTAGCGGTGAGCTTAGCGTCCTTGACGTCAGAAGCGGTGATGTTCAACACGTTCCTCCTCATACTGCCCAGCTTATCTGAGGTGCTGGTACCTTTATGCAACAAAGTGTCGCGACGGCCGGGGCCGACGCAGGTGCGATGGTGCGGGCGAAAGGACTCGAACCTTCACGGGAATCCCACCAGAACCTAAATCTGGCGCGTCTACCAATTCCGCCACGCCCGCAT
>CATYHY010000175.1 GCA_958407085.1 uncultured Collinsella sp.
CGGGCGGTCTCGCCGGCATCGTCGCCGATTCGACCGATGCCTTCGACGTGGTCGATGGACAGCTCACCATCAAGGGTATCTGCGAAATCTACCGCCGCATGCAGGAGCTGGGGTAAGACGGGGCTTAAGTCGAGCACGAGCGCGAGCGGCGAACTAGGCAACGCATCGGTCCTATTCCTCAAAATCGAAAATTTATCAGTTTTGAGGAATAGGCTTTCTGCTACGCCTCGCCGCATAGCCACCTCGCCAGGTCCACGATCTGCACTCCGTCGCGATCCGTGGCCTCGTGATGCGTGCGGGCGAGAATCATCTTGGGATACGCATCGCCAATGCTCAGCAGTGGCGAAATCTCGCGTTCAAATGTCTTATCCGAGCTGATGTCGTCGCTCACCTGAATGTAGAGTTTCTCGCTCCGCTTGATTGCTACAAAGTCTATTTCCTTTTTATAGAGCACGCCGACGTATACCTCGTATCCGCGGCGCAGCAGCTCGATTGCCACCATGTTCTCGTATACGCGTCCCCAATCCATATCACGTGTACCGAGCAGCGCGTATTTGAACGCGTGGTCTGCCAGGTAATACTTCTCGCCGCTCTTAAGGTATTTTTTGCCGCGGATGTCGTACCGACGAACTTTATAGAAGGCAAACGCATCGCACAGGTACCCCATGTACGTGCCGACCGTCTTGTTCGTTATCTTTAGCCCATCCGCGTTCAAAATATCCGTAATGTTACGTGCCGACGTTATGTTGGATACGTTGTCCATCATGTAATCGGCAATGCGCAGCAGCGCCGATTCGTTTCTCACGTTATGCCGCTGCACGATATCTCTCACAATGAGCGTCTTGAAGACGTTGGAGAGATATTGATAGCGCTGCTCCTGCAGTGGATAAGGGTAAGAGCCGGACATACCGCCGGTTCTCGCGTACTCATCGAAGTCGCGGTCGACCTCGCCCTCGTCGCCATAGAGTCGATACTCCTCAAACGAGAATGGGAAAACCTCGATCTCAAACGTACGCCCCGTAAAGAGCGTCGACAGATCGCTCGACAGCAAAAAGGCATTCGATCCGGTAATGAATATGTCGTACTGCTCGGATGCGTGAAGGCTGTTGATCGCACGCTCAAAACCGTCGCACATCTGAACTTCATCGATAAGCAGAAAGTTTTGTTTGCCGGACACTCGATGCTCTTTTACATAGGCGAGCAGCGCGTGATACTCGAGCAGGTTCTCGAACTCATCGAGGTTGTAGTTGATATGGATGACATTCGAATTGGACAGATTTGCCTCCACGTAATCGCGGAGGGCCTCGAGCAATTTTGATTTACCGCTGCGGCGAATGCCCGTGATGACCTTGATGTCCGGCACGCCAATAAGGCTCGTCAACGTGTCCATATATGACGTTCTATTGATGAGTTTCATCGGGGCCTCCTCGCGGTCTTTTATCGCTATTCCTCAAAACTGAAAAATTTTCAGTTTTGAGGAATAGGCTCTATAGCGAATATACCTCGCGAAAGACCGAGCTACCTTAATTCTATTCCTCAAAAACGAAAATTTTTCAGTTTTGAGGAATAGGGCGCTGGCAACCCATTCCCCAGATAGGCGAAACCCTCCCCGGCACAGGCCGAGGAGGGTCTTGTTGTCATCGTTGTCTTTGAGCGCTGGCGACTCGCGCTACAGCCCGCGAATTCGTACGGCCTCGGGCGGAAACTCCTGCTCGCCGGCATCGGTCTTGATGGTCGCGCGGCCCCAGATGTCCAGGCCCGCAAACACACCGACCGCAAGCGGCAAGCCGTTGGGCGACACCGCCGCAACTTGGCGGCCCAGCAGCGGCACCATGTCGAAGTACTCGCCCAGCACGGGAGCCAGCGGCCCTGCGGCGCCTTGCGGCGTGTTGGCAACAACCGCCCAGGCGTCCACGCGGGCCAGCACGGCGGCGGCCAGCGTCTCGACCAGCGCTTCGTCGGCCACGTCCACACCAAGCTCGCTCAGCGCCGAACGCTCAATATCCACCGTCACGGCACCGAACATGCCCGCAGCACCGGCACCACCGTTCACGGTAACACGCGCGAACGACGTCTCAAACGCGGGCGCGCCGCACACAATGTCGCTCGGCCACTGAATACCCACCTTGCCGGCAAGGCCCAGCCCCGGTGCCGCAGCCGTTCCCACGAGTGCGTCCATCATGCCCATCGCGGCCACAAACGGCAGGCCGTGGAAGGCATGCATGTTCACATCCGGGCGCACGACCAGCGAAAACGTCAACGACACCTCGCCCGCGCTCCAAGCGCACCAGCCCGCGGACACACCCTCGCGGCCCGCGTCGCGCGCGGCGTCAAGCTCGGTACCGGCGGCAACAGCGTTCATCTCGATCATCTACATACGCCCCAATTCGCCCACGATATGGCCCACGCGGTCCTCGGGCTCCTTGACCTCGACGCCGTTGTAGCGGAAGAACCGCGCCGGGTCGTGCATCAGGTCCTCGAGCGGCACCAGCACAAAATCGCGCTCGCCGATCAGCGGATGCGGCAGGCGCAGCTTTTTGCCGCCGTGGGTCTCGCCGTCCATCCACAGCAGGTCCAGATCGATGGTGCGCGGGCCGTTGGCCTTGGCCTTTTTGGAGCGGTCGCGCCCCAACTCGGCCTCGATCTTCATGAGCTCGTCGAGCAGCACCAACGGCGCCAGCTCGGTCTTGATCTCGATGACGGCGTTGGCAAACGCGTCCTGGCGCGTCTCGTAGGCCGGCTCGCTCTCGTAAATCTTGGAGGAGTTAGACACGCAGGTAAGTGGAATCTCGGCGATCATCTCACGTGCGGCGCGGATGTTGTCGCAGCGATGCCCCAGGTTGGAGCCCACGGCCACAAACGCGCGGCGCGGCTGCGGCTTGGCAACCGCCCAGTAGCCGTTCAGGAACTGCGCAAAACCCGCGGCGTCGTGCACGCGCACGATGTTGGCACCGGCCTGGATGGCGCCCAGGCACACGCCAAACGTGGCGGCATCGCGCGCGGCGGCCTCGGTCACGCCCGAGATAGCGCCCACAAAGCGCTTGCGCGACACGGCGCACATGAGCGGATAGCCCAGTGACGCCATCTTGGCAGTCTCGCGCTGGATGACGATATCCTCGTTAGCCGACTTACCAAAGCCCGGGCCAGGATCGATGCAGATGCGGTCGCGCGACACGCCGGCATGGATGAGTGTGCGGGCCTGGTCGGACAGAAAGCCCATAACGCGGCGCATGATGGGCGCCGAATCGGGCAGGGTGAAGCGGCGGAGCTGCGAGGTGGGCACGTAGGCTTCCTCGCGGCGGGCGCTGCGGCGCATCATGGCTGCCAGGTGGTCATTGGACTCCGATGCGACCTCGGTGGCTGCGGGCGCGGCCTCGGGCGCGGGCGCGACGGTCTCGGCGGCAGC
>CATYHY010000176.1 GCA_958407085.1 uncultured Collinsella sp.
TGCCCGTCGTGCGCCAGATCTACAACCAGATGCTCGAGCCCAAGTGCGTGGTGGCCTGCGGCATCTGCGCGTGTTCGGGCGGCGTGTTCCGCGATGCCTATAACGTGATCGGCGGCGTGGACCGCGCGATTCCCGTGGACGTGTACGCGCCCGGATGCGCCATTCGCCCCGAGACGGTGATCGATGCCATCGTGGAGGCGTGCGGCATTCTGGACCAGAAGGAGGCCGTGATGCGCGCCGGCGGCGATCCACTCACCGTGGGCGGTGCCGCTACCTGGGACGGTGGCGTTGAGCTGGGCGAGGACGGGTTTGTGGCAGTTACGGGGGCTGGCGACACGCCCGCTGGGACGCCCGCCGCGCCCGTCGCTGCAAAGGAGGCCGAGTAATGCAAAAGGCTATCTATACCACCGTTGGGATCGACGAGCTCCTGTCGCATGTCCAGGCGCTCAAGGGCGTCGGCGCGCGCTTTGTGCAAATGCACGCCGAGCGCAACGTCGACGACGGCACGTATCGCTTGGTCTATACGTTTATCAACGTTCGCGCTGCTCAGGAGCAGATCGCCCAGGACGGCAGTTATGCGATTGAGAACCTGGTGGTTGAGGGAATTGATCGGTACCAGGAGATTCCGTCCGTCAGCTCGTACTATCCGGCGGTATTCCCGTTTGAAAACGAAGCGCATGATCTATTTGGTCTTGCCATCACCGACATGCAGATCGACTTTAAGGGCTTTTTCTACCAGGTTTCGACTGCCGAGCCCATGAGCGTTATCACGCCCGAGGTGAAGGCCTCGCGCGAGAAGGCCATGAAGGTCCGTGCCGCCGCCGAGGCCAAGGCGCGCAAGGCCGCGGCCGAGAAGGCCGCCGCGGCTGCGGCTGCTGCGGGGGAGGGCGCTGCGGGCGCTGGCGATGCTGCGGGCGCCGCTGCTCAGCCCGCTGCGGCTGCCGGCTCCGATGCTCAGCATGATGAGGCTGCTGCGAAGGCCGCGCTCAAGGCCGCCGAGATGGAGGCAAAGCTCGCCGCCATGGATCCCGAGAAGGCGGCCAAGGTCCGCGCGGCGCTTGCCGCCAAGGCCGCCCGCGACAAGCAGAAAAAGGAGGCGTAAGGTCCATGGCACATCGCTCCGTTATTCCGTTTGGCCCGCAGCACCCGGTGCTGCCCGAGCCGCTTCATCTGGACCTGGTGATCGAGGACGACCGCGTTATCGAGGCAATTCCGCAGATCGGCTTTGTGCACCGCGGACTCGAGAAGCTCACCGAAAAGCGCGACATGCACCAGTTTGGCTACATCGCCGAGCGCATCTGCGGCATTTGCGCCGTGGGCCACAGCTGCGGCTATGCCACAGCCTGCGAGCGCATGCTCGACATCGAGGTGCCCGGCCGCGTGCAGTATATCCGCACCATTTTGCACGAGCTTTCGCGCATCCACTCGCATCTGCTGTGGCTGGGCCTGCTCGCCGACGCCTTTGGCTTTGAGGCGCTGTTCTACCGTTCATGGACGCTGCGCGAGCAGATTCTCAAGATCTTTGAGAGCACGTGCGGCGGTCGCGTGATCCTGTCGATTAACGAGATCGGCGGCCTTAAGCACGATATCGAGGATTCCGAGCTGGCGGGCATTGTCCAGACGCTCGATGCCATGCGTCCTGACTACGAGGCCCTGGTGCATACGTTTTTGGACGACGACAGCTGCGGCGAGCGCCTGCATGGCGTGGGCGTGATCAGCAAGAAGGACGCGCTGGATCTGTCGATGGTCGGCCCGTTCGGCCGCGCCTCGGGCGTGGACTACGACGTGCGCATGTTCTGTGACGGCGCCTATGCGGATTTGGCCGCGTTTGAGCCCATCGTTGCCACCGACGGCGATTGTTATGCCCGCTGCCAGGTGCGTTGTGCCGAGGTCACGCAGGCCATGGATATCATCAAGGAGCTTGTGGATAAGATTCCGCACGACAGTATCGGCGCGCGCACCAAGCTTACGCCAGCCGACGGCGCGCGCGGCGAGGTTGTGATTGAGCAGCCGCGCGGTGAGGCGTATTACTATGTGCGCGGCAACGGCACCAAGAACCTGGACCGCTTCCGCGTGCGCACGCCGACGTCGCAGAACCTGGCGGGTCTGACACATGCGCTGCAGGGCGTGCTCCTTGCCAACGTGCCCATGATTATCCTGACCATCGACCCCTGTATTAGCTGCACGGAAAGGTAGGCGCGGCATGAGTTTACTGACATTTGCCAAGACGGCCTTGGGTTCCATGGTCAAACAGCCGGTCACGGTGTGCTATCCGCAGGAGAAGCTGGCGGCGCCCGAGCGCTTGCGCGGGCACATCGTCAACGACATGGACGTGTGCATTTGCTGCGGCATGTGTGCGCGCCGCTGCCCGGCGGGTGCGCTCGCGGTCGATCGCAAGGGCGGAACGTGGTCGATCGACCCGTACGCCTGCGTGGTGTGCGGTGAGTGCATCGAGAGCTGCCCCAAGCACTGCCTGACTATGGACACCGCCCGCACCCCAGTCGCGGTGGATAAGACTCCCACGGTAGAAACCAAGCCGGAGTAGCTCTGGAATGGGGCTGGTATAGCGCTGGAATGGGGGCCGGCGGGGCAAAAATGCCCCGCCGGCCCCGCGCGCGAACGCGCGGTTGGGCCGCCGCGAACAAAACCATGCCGGTATACGGGGCTGGATTGCGAATCCCCAACCATATCGAAAATCACGAAAATAAAACCGCAGGTAGATTGCTTGCTGTTTTTCAAAAATAGAGGGCATGGATGAGGGCTCCGACTTTTGCCCCGTAATCCGGCATAGTTTTGAAATGACACCATATTGGTACCAGCCCCGGATCCCCCGGGGATGGAGGAAAACGGACTTTTTTGGCCTTGCGAGGGCGCCCGCGCGACCCGCCCGCCACGAAATGGGCCTATCTACTACGTTTAAGCTACTGCCCTCAACCATGGCGAAAAATGCAAAAATAAAACCGCAGGTAAAACGCCTGCTGTGTTTCATGAAACGCGGCTATGGTCGGGGGCACCGGGTTGAACGTAGTAAATGGTCCGGTTTCGTGGTGGAGGCTATCTCCTAATCCTCTCCAGATGGAAGAAAATGGGCAATTTTAGCCCGCTCATCTTGAGTCGCACCCGTTTTCCTGCGAAAACTCTCGTGTCTCAACTTTGGTGAGACATTTGTCTCACGTTCAAAATCGAATCTGGAACGTGTGTCACCTGCCCAAATTGTGTCTCATTCCGTAACTTTAGGCTGATGCAAGGTCTGAGACCGCGAGAAGGGAGACGCGATGAGTAAGTACACGAGGGGTCTCTTGGCGGTGATACTGGCCGTGGTGCTGGTGTTGCCGGCTGCAGCATTTGCCATGCTGCCCGAGGCCAACGCCAGGTCCAGCACCGGAATGGACGGACCGAC
>CATYHY010000177.1 GCA_958407085.1 uncultured Collinsella sp.
CGTAGCGGGTGGTTTAAAGCTGGCCGCTGCGCGGCCAGCAGACTAAAGTCTTGAAACAAAAACCACCACAAAGGTACCTTTGTGGTGGTTTTGCTCGTTAAAAGCGAGATATCGCTACTTGGACAGCTCGTCAGCAAGGACCTCGATCTGAGCGCGCGAGGCGTCGTTGAGCGAACCCAGCACGGTCACCTTGTTCTGCGCCAGGGTGATGTCCTTCATGCCCTCGAGCTCCTTGGTCATAACCTTGGCAGCGGTGGGCGCCCAGGAGCCGGCCTCGACGAGTGCCACCGTACGGTTCTGATAGGCGTGCTCGGCAAGCGTATGGATAAAGGTGCTCACGAACGGGAAGATCTCGCCCTGATAGGTAATGGAAGCGAGCACCAGACGGTCATAGCGGAACGCATCCTCAACCGCCTCGGCCATATCGTCGCGAGCTAGGTCAAAGACGGAGACCTTCTGACCGCGGGCCTCGAGCGCAGAAGCGAGCTCCTCAACGGCAGCCTTCAGATGACCATACACACTCGCATAGGCAATCGTGATGCCCTCGTCCTCGGGCTGATAGCTCGACCAGGTGTTGTAGGTGTCGAGGTAATAGCCCAGGTTCTCGCTAAGAACAGGACCGTGAAGCGGGCAAATAATCTGGATGTCCAGATTGGCGGCCTTCTTAAGCACGGCCTGCACAAACTTGCCGAACTTTCCCACGATGCCAAAGTAGTAACGGCGCGCTTCGCAAGCCCAGCCCTCGGGATCCTCGATGTCGTTGGCGCCAAACTTGCCAAAGCCGTCGGCGCTAAAGAGCACCTTGTCGGTGGACTCGTAGGAGAAAAGCACCTCGGGCCAGTGCACGTTGGGGGCGCCGACAAACGTCAGGCTGTGACCGCCCAGATCGAGCACGTCGCCATCTTTGACGACCATCTTACGCTCGGGGAAGTCGGTGCCAAAGTAGTTGACCATCATGCGGAAAGCACCCATGCTGGCCACAATCTGCGCCTGGGGATAGCGCTCCATAAAGGCGGCGATACCGGCGGAGTGATCGGGCTCCATATGATGGACAACCAGGTAGTCGGGCGTGCGGCCATCGAGCACGGTCTCGAGGTTACCGAGCCACTCGTCGACAAAGCCAGCGTCGACCGAATCGGCGACAGCGATTTTATCGCCCAAGATAACGTAGCTGTTATATGCCATACCGTTCTCGGACACGTCGTACTGGCCCTCGAACAGGTCAATGTCGTGATCGTTGACGCCAATGTAGCGGATATCCTTGGTGATCTCCATCAGGCAAAGCCTCCTAGATAGACAAAAGAGCTCGTCTATCATAGCACTCGTCTTTAGAGCCACAGCTATCTGCCGGCAACCTTACCGATTGTTATTTAGGCGGAATATACCGCCGTTGACCTGCAAAAACTATACGCGATGAGCTGCCGTGGTATGTCGAACGATGAGCTGGCCGGGAATACGAATAGCAACGGTTTTGCCCGCCGTACCTGCCTCGGGAACCGCATGCTCGAATACCTCGCGTCCGCGCTGATGCAGATCGAATCGCACAGTCGTGAGCTCGTTATGCGCGACAAAGTCGTCGAGCGAGTCATCGACGCCCACCACGCTCACGTCCTCGGGCACGCGCAGACCGCTATCGCGCAGCGCTGCAATCGCGCCATTTGCCATCTGGTCGTTTGCCGCATAGATCGCCGTCATGGTGCGGTCGTTCTCGGCCAGATATCTGCCGGCCTCGTAACCGCTGTTGGCAGACCAGTCGCCCTCGAGCGGCTCTGCCGGCTCGATGTGTTTACGCTCGAGCGCATCCTGCCAACCGGCTCGACGAAATTGCTCGTCGACCGAGAACGACGGGCCGCCAATATAGCGAATCTGCTCGTGCCCCAGCTTAAACAGGTGATCCATAAGCAAGAGCGAGCAGCCGTAATGGTCGGAATCGACCGTGGTCACGCGCGGATGCGCGTACATGGTGACGATAACCGTGCCAATGCCCGGCAGTGGATTGAACGTCTCAAAATCGGGAGCCATACGGCTCATGCCGATAATGATGCCGTCCACGGGCAGCGCGGCCATACGACGCGTGGCCTCGGCAAGCGAAAACTCCTCGGTCTTGGACATCTCGACCAGCGTGATGGCGCAATTATGCTCGCGAGCAGCGCTGGCGATCCCGTCGATCATTGAGAGGTTGCCAAACTTGGTGACATCGTTGACGCACAGACCGACCGAATGGTAACGGCCGTCGCGCAGCGAGCGACCGGCATAACTCGGACGAAATCCGAGCTCTTGCATAGCGGCCTGCACGCGCTGGCGCGTCTGCTCGTTGACGTTAGGAAGGCCGTTGGCAACGCGCGAAACCGTCTGCTGCGAAACACCGGCAGCGCGGGCAACGTCGGCCATGGAAACCGGGCGCGTACCTGTATCGTTGGAAGGGCGCCTTGCCACAAAATCACCTTCGCTCTCGCAAGATCTGAATAGCGTGAATGTCGGCCCGAGCGGAAGCACGCCCCGCACCGAGGCCCGCTATCGTCGGACGCATGTTAACGTACTCTACTTTTTCTATCAGCGGTTCTTTTGCTCCATATGTCCATACGGCTACACCGTTCACGGCCGAAAATCTACCGATTACCAGATTCTCAGAAATAGATATGCGTTGTGTTATGAGTACGTTAACATACCTATTAACGTGCAGCGCTGCGACCGTCTGGTTTGTGGTGCTCAAAATTGTTAACGTACTCATAATGACACGGACCAATCTCTCCCGCGTCAAGGAAAGGACCCATATGACCGCCCCCGACGAAAAGACACTCACCACGCTCACCAGGCTGTTCGAGGAGGAGTTTGGCCCCATCGGCGACCGCCAGGTGCTCTACGTACACGCGCCCGGGCGTTCCGAGATCAGCGGCAATCACACCGATCACGAGGGCGGTCACGTTATCGCCGGCTCGCTCGATGTCGCCGTCGACGGCATCGCCGTGGCAACCGACTCCAACAAGGTCCGTGTCGCCGACGAGGGCTATCCTACGTTTGAGATCACGCTCGACACGCTGGATGTTCAGGAGTCCGAGAAGGGCACGTCCGCAAGCCTCGTGCGTGGTATGGCCCACGAGGTCGCAGCGCTTGGTGTTGAGCCCAAGGGCTTCGACTTTGCCTTTACCTGCTCCGTCCCTTCGGGCGGCGGTCTTTCGAGTTCTGCTGCTGTCGAGGCGGCATACGGCCGCGCCATGGAAACCCTCTGGGGCTCACCCGCAATTGAGCCCGTCGCACTCGCCCAGATGAGCCAGCGCACCGAGAACAACTACTATGGCAAGCCCTGCGGTCTTATGGACCAGGCCGCCGTTTGCTTGGGCGGCCTTGCCTACATGGACTTTGAGGACCAGGCTCAGCCTAAGACCCAGAA
>CATYHY010000178.1 GCA_958407085.1 uncultured Collinsella sp.
CTACCAGACCACGCCCTACGACCTGGCCCGCGCCGGCGAGGAGCACTAGGCTGCGATGGTACTGCTGTAGCCGTGGCTGATGTGGCGGCGATTAGGCGCTGATGATGTGGGGTAGCGGCAGGTCGTGAGCGTCGGTGGGAACGCGGTCGACACGCTGCTCGTCAAAGGCGATGCCGATGATTTGGCATGCGGGCGAGAGCATGGGCAGATAGCGGTCATAGCAACCGCCGCCGTAGCCCAGGCGCGCGCCGGTTTGGTCGAAGGCCACGAGCGGCACGACGATCATGTCGAGAGCTTCGGCAGGCACGATAGGGAAGTGGTTGCTGTCGATGTCCGTGGCCGCGAAGGCCCGCGTGGGGTGGGCGATAAACGGAGCCGCGGACGCATCGTCGGCGGCAACTGCCCGCATACACATGCGCTGGCCACAAGCCACGGCATCAATTGCCGAGAGCATGCACGGATAGGCTACGCGCCAGCCACGTTTGGCGGCCGTGACGGCAAACGTGGCAGGGTCTGCCTCGGAACCCATCGCGGCGTAGACGGCAACGGTGTGCGGCGCCACGGCATCCGAGCGATCCAACAGCTCAACAAGCCGCGCACAGATAATGGTAGACTTCGCCGTCCGCACATCTAAATCAAGAGCATCGCGCTGGGCAATCACCGCCCGCCGCAACTCAGCCTTGTCCATCCCAACCTCCTCTGGCAAACCTGCCAAAAAGTGACAGGTTTATTTTGGCAGGTTTTATCTGGGCAAACGTCGAAGCCGCCACAAAGGCGCCCTTTGTGGCGGCTTCGACTCGACGTTGGCTTCACAGCGCCGCAGCGATCGCTTCAGTCACAAACTTATTGAGTGACTCACCCTTCTTTGCCGCTGCCAGCGCTGCTTGCTTGTGGAGCTCAGAGCCCGTTCTTACGTTGAACGAGCCCTTAAAAGCCCGCTCGGGTTCCTTGCCCTTCTCGGCGCAAAACTCAAGGTAATCGTCGACGGCGTCGTGGAAGCATTGCTCCACTTCTTCAGCCGTGGAGCCTTCAAATACGATTGCGTCCCTAATGCCGGCGACCATACCTGTTAGCACATGCTGTTCGGCATCGAACTCGACCGGGGCGAAATAGCCCTTGTATGCCAAAACGTTACTCATGACTACCTCCGACATCTTGCAGAAAGCGAACGATGTTTCGAATGGTCCCCGCTGTCAATTCGTCAGATGGATGAGGCGCGTGCATTACGAACATCCTGCCATCTGATGGCCTGTAGAAGCGAACGCGCGATCCGGATGTCTTGCCTTTGCGGTCCATTTCAAAGCCATATGAAGCCATAACTTTAAGAAAGTCAGCGAATCTATACGTTGAAGGACAGCTAAGCAGCTGGGCGATGAGTTTATCGGATCGAGTCATCCCGCCTCACATTCTGCAACTATATTCTAGTTGCAATTTCAGTTTGATGCAAGCACCTCTACTATAGAACATGTGTGCGTATAGAACAAGTGTTCGAATCACAACTGAGGAAGGAGACAGGCACCTTTGTGGTGGTCTGTGCTGTGGAGTGGGCGTCTGCGGCGGTTTGTCTCAATCTGTAACAGTAACTCGGCAAAATTGGACCTAGATGTTACAGATTGAGACAAACCGCCGCGGTGGGCTGCGCCACCCCGCTCAAACCGCAGAAAAAAGGTAGATTTTCAGACATGTCCCAAAAATCTACCTTTGCCGTGCGTTAGCCCAGCAGGTCGACTACGTTAAAGCCGGCGTTACTCTTGGCGATGACTTCGCGGCCGCCAAAGACGCAGGTGGGTGACTCGGCTGCGATGCGCGTTACGTCGGCGCCGAGCGAGCGAAGCTCACCGGGCGTGGCGGCGAGCATCTGGGCGCGGCGCTCCTCGCGCGCATGCGGATCGAGCCCGGCCAAGTAGGTCGTGTTGCGGCGCTTGGTGAGCGCGTACGGCTTCACCGGCGCGTCCATGCCGCTCACGCAGCTCACGATAAAGCCCTCAAAGGCGGCCTCGTCGGGATCAAAGCTGCCGAGCCATTCGCCCGCGCGCGCCACGCGCTCAATCGAGGGGTCGATTGCCGGGTCGCGGTAGGTGTAGAACGCCGCCTGACGCTCGCCGGCCGCGCGGAATCCGCAGCCGTACGCGCCGCCCTTAACGCGGATCTCGTTCCACAGATAGTCGTAGGAGAGCGCGTTGGCGGCAACCGCCCAGGCGCCCGTCACGTCGATGCCCAAGCGACGCGGGTCGCACGCGCTTGCCGCAAAACAGATGTCGCTGGGGATGACAAAGGCCTCGTGGCGGTCGCACGGCGTCGGCACCACGAGCGCGTTGCGGCCGGCATCGGCGCCGTCGCCAGCGCCCAGCTCCAGGTCGCCCGCGGCGGCCCAGTATGCGTTAAAGTCCTCGTCGCTGCCGGTAAAGCTCGCCAGGCAGCCATCGGCCACAAAGATGCGGCCTGCCAGCTCGGCAAGCTTGGTACGCAACCCGTTCACGCGCTCGTCAAAGTGGTCGAGCAGGTCGCGCAGGAACAGATAGAAGTCCACGCCCGAAAGCTGCTCGCGCACCACGGCCGAAGGCGAGCTGTAGCTCATCGCGCGACCGAGCGCCGCCGAGTGGCCGTTGTTGATAAAGCCCTGCTCAAGCCCAATGCGAATCTGTGTGAGCACGTCGCGCACGCGGTCGGCGTCGGCATCTGCCAAAAGCGTGCTCGACCATACCTCGCGCGGCAGACTCGCCAGCGCATCGATCTTCTCGGACAGGGCGCCGGCGCTCACCAGCAGGTAGGGGCGCACGCCGTCCACTTCGGGCTGCGTCATGACCTCGGTCGTAAAGCTCAAAAAGCCGAGCTTGCCAGCGAGCAAGTTGTCGAGTTCCTCGGCCGAGTGCTCGCGCGTGGGCAGCTGCTTAAGCAGGCGGCAGAGCAGTGTCACATAGGGCAGGTCCTCAAACGCGACGCAGTTCAGGTCGAAATACTGCATGGCGTAGGCCAGACGGTTGGTGGGGATGCCGTGGCGCAGGCAGGGGATGGGCACGGTCGTGTCCACGATCAGTGGCGGCTCGGGGCGCGCCTCGCCAATGTCGGACACGCGCAGGCGCGGCAGCGTGGCCTTGGCCTCGGGTGTGTCTTCCGCCTCCTGCGCGGCACGCAGCGCGGCCGTGCGCTCGACCACGTCGGTCAGCTCGGCATCGGTCATGGCATCGCGCTTGGCTGCCAGCTCGGCGGCCTCGGCACCCTCCGAACCCTCGGCGGCGTCCACCGGCACCAGCTCGACCAGTGCCATGTGGTCGTTTTCCAGCACCAGCTCGCGCAGCAGGTCCTCAAAATAGCTGCCGTCCAGCTCGCTACGCAGCTCCTCGTACACCGGGCCGTACTTGAGCGCCAGCGTCGCGGCGTCGTCATCGT
>CATYHY010000179.1 GCA_958407085.1 uncultured Collinsella sp.
ATCATGGAGAGCTACCGCAAGCTCAAGGAGAACGAGGGCTACGACAAGTCCATTAACGAGTACGTCGAGTCCAATCACTCCCGCCAGGCCGCGACCCTCAACAACTACAACATCAGCTGCGATATCTACGGCGGCTCGGGCCTTGAGCCGGCTGCGCAGATTCACAACGAAGTGACCGCCGAGATTATCGAGCGCCTGCATGAGCAGGGCACCATCTCCAAGCGCTCCACGCTGCAGTTCTACGACGCCAAGGCCGGAACGTTCCTCAACGGCCGCCAAGTGATCGGCCGCTGCCCCATCCAGGGCTGCAAGTCCGAGAAGGCTTATGCCGACGAGTGCGACCTGGGTCACCAGTTTGAGCCCGAGGAGCTCATCGCGCCCAAGAGCCAGCTCACCGGCGAGGTGCCCGAGCTGCGCCCGGTCGACAACCTCTACTTCGACCTGCCGGCCTACCTCGACTTTATGAAGACCTACACCGCCAAGCTCGCCCAGAACCCGCAGGTTCGTTCCGTGGTCTCCAAGACCATGGAGGAGTGGCTGCTGCCGGCCCAGCTCTATATCCAAAACAAGTTCCGCGAGGCCTTCGATGCCGTCGAGGACCAGCTGCCCGAGCACACCGTGCTGGAGCCCGAGGGAAACAAGAGCAGCTTTACCGTCACCTTCCCCAGCTGGAAGGAGCGCGACGACGCCCATGCGGTGCTCGCCAACGGCGGCGTGCGCTTCCGCAGCGGCAAAGCGCTCGTGCCTTTCCGCATCACCGGCAACATCGACTGGGGCGTTCCGGTGCCCCAGGTCGACGGCGTTTCCGACGTCACCTGCTGGTGCTGGCCAGAGAGCCTGTGGGCGCCCATCAGCTATACGCGTACCGTGCTCGCGCGCGATGCCAAGGCCGCCGGCGTGACCGAGGGCGTCGCCGCCCAGGATGCCGCCCTCATGGGCGAGCCCGCTGCCGACTCCACACAGGTGCCCGCGCCCACCTACCAGCACAGCTCGCTCGACTGGCGCGACTGGTGGTGCTCGGACGACGCACAGATCTACCAGTTTATCGGTCAGGACAACATCTACTTCTACTGCATCGCGCAGACCGCCATGTGGGAGGCCCTGGGCTGGGACCTCACGCAGAGCACCGTCAGCGCCTGCTACCACCTGCTCTACATGGGCAAAAAGGCCAGCTCGTCCTCGCAGACGCCTCCCCCGCCGGCAGACGACCTACTCAACCACTACACCTGCGAGCAGATGCGCGCGCACTGGCTGTCGCTCGGCCTGTCCGAAAAGCCGGTGAGCTTTAGCCCCAAGGCATACGACACGCGCGTGACCGGCAAGGACAAGGACGGCAACGAGGTGCGCGCCTGCGACGACAAGCGCGTTATCGATCCGGCCCTTAAGGAGAGCGCCCTTTTGACCGGCGTATTCAACCGTCTGGCCCGCAGCTGCTTCTACGGCGTCGCCGTCAAGGAAGGCGACGAGAGCCCCTATCGCAACGGCTGCATCCCCGCCGGTGCCGCCTCTGCCGCCGTGGTCGAGGCTGCCGAGCAGGCAGCTCTTGCCTTTGAGCAGGCCATGTACAAGTTCGAGACGCACCGCGCGCTTGCCGTGTGCGACGACTACCTGCGCGCCGCCAACAAGCGCTGGAGCGACGCCTCCAAGGCCGCCAACAAGCTCGAGGGCGACGAAGCAAACGCAGCGATGACGCAGGCCCTGGTTGATGCCTTTACCGAGCTGCGCGTGGCGACCGTCCTGATGCACGGTATCGTCCCGGCCGGCTGCGAACTCATCTGCGAGTACTTCGACGTCGATCCGGTCGCCTTCTTTAGCTGGGATAACATCTTTGCCTCCACGGACGAGTTCGTAGAGAGCCTGGGCGAGAAGCCCGGCGACCACCGCGTGAAGCCGCTGCCCCCGCGCTTCGACTTCTTCAGCAAGCACGAGAGCCAGTACTAAAGCACGCTAGTAGCAACGCGCCCGGGAATGATTATTCTGGGACGGGGATTAAAAAATCATTCCCGGGCGCCACAGTACAGTCTTTTTGTGACGGGAGTCATGGAATGATTATTTAATCCCCGTCCCAGAATAATCATTTAGGTGGAAGGAAAGACGGATGTCCAAGCAGCGTCGTCGTAAGCAGAAAAAGCAGGTTAAGCCCGAGCTCAAGCTCAGGCAGTTTGCCGCTACCGAGCTTTCCGACCAGCTTGCCGCCCTTCCCTGCGCCGCCGACCTGCCGCGCTTTATGGTCGACACGGTCGCCGGCGCCTATGCGCCCGCCGATGCCGAGCTCATGATCGAGGGCTTCGGCGCCGCGGCCACACGCCCGGTCACGCTGCGCGCCAACACGCTCAAGGCGACCGCCGAGGACATCGCTGCGGCGCTCGGTGCCGCCGGCATCGCCCACAACCCCGTCGCTTGGTATCCGGACGCCTTTATCCTGCCCGAGGCCCAGGTTTCCGACCTATGGGACCTCGACATCTACCGCGACGGCAAGATCTACCTACAGAGCCTGTCGTCCATGATGCCGCCTTTGGTGTTGGGCGCCCAGGCAGGCGAGGACATCCTGGACATGTGCGCAGCCCCTGGCGGCAAGACGACGCAGATCGCCGCCCTCACCCAGGGCCAGGCACACCTCACGGCCTGCGAGATGAGCATTCCCCGCGCCGAAAAGCTTGAGTCCAACCTCCACCGCCAGGGTGCCAAAAACGTGCCCGTCATGCGTATCGACGCACGCGAGCTCGACGAGTTCTTCCGCTTTGACCGCATCCTGCTCGACGCTCCCTGCACCGGCACGGGCACCGTCATCAGCGGCAACGAGAAAAGCCTGCGCGGCCTGACCGAGCAGCTGCTGAGCAAGTGCGCCCGCTCGCAGCGCGCGCTTCTGGACCGCGCCATGGGAGCCCTCAAACCGGGCGGCACGCTCGTCTATTCGACCTGTTCAATCTTGCCGCAGGAAAACGAGGACGCCCTGCAAGAGGCCCTCGACAAGCATATGGACTGCGAGCTCATCCCCCTCGACGGCACGCCAAGCGAAAGTGAAGCACGCCGCGCCCAGGATGCCGGCGAGGAGCCGCGCATCGAGTCCAACGCTCTGACCGAAGCCATTGCCGCCGGTCAGGTATCGGCCATCGCCAACGGCCTGCCCGGCACGCTCACCATTCCGCCTAGCCGCGACTTTGAGGGCTTCTACATTGCCCTGATCCGAAAACGCAGCTAGCGCACGGATCCAAAACTCAACAAGCTATTTCTGTGCGCGTTTGCCCTGCTGGTCGCGATGCTGTTTAAGCATCGCACGCTCCTTGCGCTCGGCCCTTTTGCCCTTAATGGCCGTGACCACAAAGTAGATGACCGCGGCGGCAACGATTGCGCCCACACACAGGCCAATCGAGCCAA
>CATYHY010000180.1 GCA_958407085.1 uncultured Collinsella sp.
ATCGCATCGGCGGCCACGTTGAGCACCAAGACACAGCTAACGCACAGGCCGGCACACAAGGCCATCGTCCACGGCATCAATGGCCGTGGTGGCATCACTTGCTCGCGCTCGGTCGCACTCATACGCAAATGCAATCTTTGATTTTGGCGAGCTTCTTCTCACCGATTCCCGATACGCGCATCAGGTCATCGACTGAGGCAAAAGCACCGTTCTTTGTCCGCTCATCGATAATCGACTGAGCCATAGAAGGCCCAATGCCCGAGAGCGTCTGCAGCTCCGCCGCACTTGCCGTATTGATGTTCACGAGCCCCGACGAAGACCCCGCGCCAGGGGTCGTGGCAGCACTACTTTCGGCCCCGCCGACCGCCGCAGCCGCTTGTTGCTCCCCCACCGTCGGAACATAGATCTTTTGGCCATCTGTGATCTTGGACGCACGGTTAAGCCCTGTCACATCCGCCTCGACCGTAAGCCCTCCGGCGGCATCGAGCGCTTGGGATACCCGTGCTCCTTCTTTGAGCCGATACACGCCAGGCCTCACAACGGCGCCATCCACATCGACGTACACCTCCGCAGCAGAGGAACTCTTGGCCGAAGACTCATCATCAGGAGACGCATCCCCGGACCCGCGCACATCCGAGGCGCTCGCCTCATCACTATGCTCAAACGACACGCCGCTGGAGCGGCTATTAAAACTCGCCATCGCTAAGCCGCTCGCGGCGGCAATGACAACCAGAATCGCCACGACCACCGCCTTATGGCCGAGCAGCTTATCTGCCCAGCAGTCCATCCGTTTAACCTGTTCGTGTTGCTCGCGCTGCGCCATAGCAAACACCTCCCAACACCATCGTGTCAGGAAACGAACGCCGAAGCTTCCGCACGTCCATACCAGTTTTCGCGGTCAAACCAAAAGCTGACCAAAACCTTGCGAAAAAATGTCCATTTATTCAGGCACACGTCGATAAATGAACCGTTTATCGCCAAAAACCCAGATACAAAAAGACCGACGATACAGGCGCATCGTCGGTCTATGCAGGCAATTACTCGTGATCTTGGTAAATCTCACGCGGAGCAAGCTCCGAATGTTTGCGTTTTAAGGTCTTAGGGGCCTTATACGTGTTGCTGGAAAAGTCGATGTACTCGGTCTGCTTAAGCAAGCGCTCGATCATCTCCTCGTGGTCGAACAACTCCCAGGCCTCGTGCACGGCATCGAGTTTGGCGTGCGTCTCGGGACGACGCGGCATAAACAGCGTGCAGCAGTCGGGCGCCGCCTCAGTGGAAATATCAAACGTGCCGATCTCCTGAGCGCGCGCAATGATCTCCTGCTTGTCGGACCCGATGAGCGGACGGAACACGGGAATCTTCACGGCCTCGTTGACGGCCATGATGTTCTCGAGCGTCTGGGAGGCAACCTGACCGAGCGACTCGCCGGTCACGATGGCCTTGGCGCCCTCGATATGCGCAATGCGCTCGGCAACCGAATACATGATGCGGCGATACATGATCACGCGCAGGTTGCTGGGGCAGGTGACGGAAATCTCACGCTGACAATCGCCAAACGGCACCACGTACAGGCGGCCGATCTGGACACCCGGCTCAAGCGCACGGATGATGTCCTGCACCAAATACTCGCTCGTATCGGGCGTCTGCGGACGACCGGAGAAATGTACCGGCACGCACACCGCGCCGCGACGTGCGAGCATCCAGGTCGCCACCGGAGAATCGATACCCGACGACAGCAGCGTCACGACCTTGCCGGCAGAACCCACCGGCAGACCGCCCACGCCGCGCTCGGAGCGCGCGTACACGTAAACGCTACCCTGGACCACCAGTACGTGCACCATCGCATCGGGGTCGTGCATTTGAACCCTTTTATCGGGGAAGGCCTCGCACAGCACCTCGCCCACCTGACGATTGATATCAATCGAGGTGAGCTCATAGTCGGTATTGGAGCGCTTGGCGTGCACCTTAAACGAATCGAAGGGGCCAAACTCGCGCAGCGCCTTGACGGCGGCGGCGCAGTACTCCTGCGGGTCACGGTTGGTGTGGTACGCCAGGGACACACGGGCAACGCCGGGGACGGTGCGGATGACACGCGCCGCCTCGTCGGCCTGATGCTCGTTAAAGGTCACGAGGATATAACCGGAAATTCGAGACACGGCGTTCACGGAAAAGGCGGCCAAAGCCGCCTTAATGTTATCCATGAGGATATGCTCAAAATGTGCGCGGTTCTTGCCCTTCAGTCCAACCTCGTGATAGTGGACCAGGCAGACGCGAGCTGCCATTTAGGCTTCAGCAACCTTGTGGCCGAGCGCCTTCTCGTAACGGGCCTCGTCGTAGGAGATATCGCCGTCGACGATCTCATCCATAGCCATCGAGATGGTATCGGCGCCGGAGAGCGCGATGGTGATGTCGTCGACATCCTGAACGGCAAGCACGCGGTTATGCTGGCCGCGCAGCATGCTATTGATGTCGCAGGCGCGCTTGGAGGCAAGCGAAGCGAGCAGGAAGCGGTTGTGATCGGTCTTCTCCAGAAGATCGTCAATGCAAGGCTTTACAACGGACACGGACCTCAGATCCTTTCATGCATATCGAGAACGCGAACGAGTTCATCGGTCGCGCGGTCGAGATCGTCATTAACCACGACGTCGTCGTAGCGGTCGGCAAGGGCAAGCTCATCGGCGGCGTTTGCCATACGCAGCTCAATCGTCTCGGGCGTCTCGGTACCGCGACCGACTAGACGCTCGCGGAGCACCTCAAGCGAAGGCGGCTTGATAAAGATCAGCACGGCCTCGGGGAAACGCTCCTTCACCTGCAGGGCGCCCTGGACATCGATCTCCAAAATCAGAGACGCGCCCGAGGCGAGCTTGGATGTGACCTCGCTCACCAACGTGCCGTAGCAGTTACCGTGGACCTCGGCCCACTCAACAAACTCACCGTTTGCCACGCGGCGGTCGAACTCCTCGCGCGTCAGAAAAAAGTAGTTGACGCCGTCGACCTCACCTTTGCGTGGTGCTCGCGTGGTAGCCGAAACCGTCAGGCCCAGGTTCGAGCGGCGCTCGCGCACACGAGTGACGAGCGTACCCTTGCCTGCGCCTGACGGTCCAGAAATCACAAAGAGCTTGGAATCCTGAGCGCTCACTTATTTGGTCAGCTGCTCGAGGAGCTGCTCGCGCTGACGGACGCCGAGGCCCTGGACGCGACGGGTAGCGGAGATACCGAGCTCCTCCATGATTTTGGCGGCCTTGGCCTTGCCATAACCAGGAAGAGACTCGATGAGGGTGGAAACCTTCATGCGGGAAGCGATGGGGTCATCGGAGTTGAGCACGGACTCGAGGGACTTCTCGCCCTTCTTGATCTGCTC
>CATYHY010000181.1 GCA_958407085.1 uncultured Collinsella sp.
AGCGACCCTGAGCAGCCAGGAAATCGTCCCAGGGCACTTTGCCCTTGCCGTGCGTGCGGGTCTCGCCCTCAACCTGGTAAGCGGCGGTGGCGCCGCCAAATACAAAGCCGTCGGGGAACTGCATGGGATTGGTCATGAGTCATCCTTTCTGTGGGATACGAATAGGGAGAGGTGCCCGAGCTGGGGATTCGGGCACCAACAGAGGGAGGTAACTAGTCGAGGTTCTCGCGGAGCCACTTGATGGCGCCGGCGGGGTCGCGGGTAAGGTCGATATATTCCTTGCCGCGCGGGGCGAGCAGCTTAATGCCCAGGCGATCGGTGTCGGCCTTCATGTCGTTGTAGTAGCTACGGACCTGCGGGGCAAGCACGATAACGTCGTACTGATCCATGATGGCAGTGTGCTGGCCATAGGCGCCTGCGGAGGAAGCGATGTTCTCTCCGGTCTGTGCGGCACCTTCCTTGATGGCGTTGGCAAGCATGGCAGAGGTGCCGGCGCCGGCGCACAGGACGAGGACCTTCAGGCCATCGACATCCTTCTTGGCGGATGCATCGGCAGCGGGCTCGGGCTGATTGGCGACAGGCTTGCTGTCGGCGGCGGCAGCGGTCGTCTCGACGGAAGCGGTGGTCTGCTCGACAGCGGGCGCAGGGGCGTTGGCGGCGATGGCAGCGGCACCATCGGACTCGAGACCCAGCTCGGCGGCGCGCTCGGCCTCCTGGTCGCAGAGCAGCTTATCGTATGCCTTCAAGAACGGCAGGTAGATGATGGCGTCCAGCAAGATGATGATTGCAACAAATACCAGGGCGATAAGCTGGAAGTTCGTGGTGATGAAGATGCCGATGGGGGCAGGGGTGGCCCAAGGCACCACGAAGGAGAAGCCGTTCATGCCCACATTGTCGATAAAGAACTTGGCAACGCTTACGTTGACGCAGCCGGCGGCAACAAAGGGGATGAGCATGTAAGGGTTAAGGATCATCGGCGCGCCAAAGAGCAGCGGTTCGTTGACGGCGAAGGCAACAGGAACAATCGAGGCCTTACCGACGGCTTTGAGCTGCTTGGACTTCATAAAGAGAATCAGCAGAAGCGGCACGATGAACGTGGCGCCGGTGCCGCCGAACTCACCCACGAGCGACATGTTAAAGGTGAGGGAGTGTGCGGGGTGGCCGCCTGCCAGCAGAACCTGCAGGTTCTCGGCCTGGTTGGCAAGACGGATGGGGTCGATGCCCGGCTGGACAATCGAGGGGCCGTGGACGCCGATGAACCAGAAGAACGCGGTGGCCGCCTGGATGAGGATGAGGCCAGGATAGGTTTCTGCAGCGGTAAAGAGCGGGGAAAGCAGTTTAATAAGCAGCTCAGAGAACGGAACGCCCATGAGGTTACGCACGACGACATCGATGATGCCGCAGATGATGACGGCGCCGCCAAAGGGGATGATGTCGCGGAAGTTCTGAGCGATGGCGCCCGGGACCTCCTTGGGCAGCTTAATGGTCAGATCGCGCGAGACGCAGAATTTGTAGACCCACACGGTGATGAACGCGGCGATATAGGCCGAGAACAGACCGCGCGTGCCCATGCTGGTGCAGTCGAAGACCGAAAGCTCGGAGCCGTTGAACTTGGTGGTGAACTGCGTAACGGCGAGCAAAAGCATACTGCACTGGGCGGCCACCATGGTGGAGCCGTCGTTGAGCACCTTGCCGGCGGGCATGCGACGGTTCATGGAAGCCGTGAAGTTCTTGGCAGTGGTGCCGGCAACCATGATGCCCATGACGCCCATGGTGAAGTTGTAGAGCTTGTTGCACCAGTCGATGAGCGGCTGGGGCAGCGTGACGCCGACTACGCCGGGAAGGGTGGCAATGAGCAGAAAGATCGAAGAGGTGAGGACAATGGGCATGCACCCAAGGAATCCGTCCTTGATGGCCTGGAGGTATATGTTCCTCGAGATCTTCTCAAAGAACGGTTGATGCTTTTCGAGCATCTTTACGATGGCGTCCATAGAGCTCCTTTGCTACTTGATGCGCGATGCATGTGGATGGAACTGGTCGTCGATGGATGGTCAGGACTGCCCGGAAACCTTCCTGCTTAAGGAAGGCATTGCGAAATGACAACGTAAGACATTTTTGGAAGAGCAACAAGGATATACGGGTGAGTGGTCGATATTGTTCGGTAAACGGTTGATTTATCAGTCAGGCAGGTAGTGTATGCTAGAACGCAAAAACAAGCGATGTAAAACCGACTGGAGAAGCAGTGGCAACGATGGGCAAGAAAAATGTCTCAATGAATGATGTGGCGATTGCCGCTGGTGTTTCTCTCAAGACGGTTTCGCGCGTGATTAACGAGCCCGATAGCGTGCGAGAGTCGACACGCGATAAGGTCCATGCGGCCATGGAGGCGCTCGGGTTTCGAGCCAACTTTGCCGCGCGTTCGCTCAAGTTGGGCCGTTACGGGTGCATCGGCGTCGTGCTGTTCCACTTGTCGGGCGGTGCCGTGGACATGATCGACGGTATCGCCGATGCCGCCGAAGAGCGAGGCTTTGCTCTTACGATGATTAAGAAGCGGGCGGGGGAGAAGATGACCCTTGCCGAAGCGGCACGTAGGATGTCGCAGCTTCCCGTCGACGGCATGATTTTCAACCTGCGCCAGATGGTCGATGACTTTGATACCTTTGAGGCGCCGAAAGACCTCAAGACGGTGATTATCACACCGATGGAACATCCTACCTGCTCCACCGTCAGTGACGACCAAGAGGGCGGCGCGCGCATGGCGTGCGAGTACTTCTTGAACCACGGGCACAAGAACGTGTACTTCATCTCTGGTAAGAAAGAGTCGCTGTCGAGCCAGTGCCGTATGAAAGGTTGGCGAGCGGCACTCGAGGCACGTGGCATTGAGCCGCCTGAACCTCTGCAAGGCGATTGGAATGCGGATAGTGGCTACGCCGCGGGCCTTGTGCTTGCCGATAAACCCGATTGCACGGCGGTCCTCGCTGCTAACGACTGCATGGCAAACGGCGTGATGATGGCTCTACGTGACAAAGGGCTCAATGTGCCCGACGACGTGTCCGTGATCGGTTTCGACGATGAGCTCTACAAGACGATTCCCAACTCGATTCTGACGTCGGTGAAGTTTCGCCACCGCGAGCTGGGCATCCGTGCGCTTAACGAGGTCGTCGCAGGTCTGGAAGCCCCGAGCTCCAGAAGCCGTACGCTCGTCTCGGGTGTGTTGGTCGAGCGCGCGAGCGTGCGGGATCTGCGGGCGTAGACGTGCTCGGCCTGCTCGTCTAAATCTGTAACAGGTGGGACCCGAAAACTCGGCTAGATGTTACAGATTGAGATGAACAGGAGGACGGGTGCGGTCTAA
>CATYHY010000182.1 GCA_958407085.1 uncultured Collinsella sp.
TGCCCACCCACATCAAAAACAGCACGGTCTCGCACCAGTGCATAAGGGTCATCTTTGCCAGCGTGCCGCCGCTCATCTCGGTGGCGACGCCCTGAACGATCTCCTGATGCGCGTGATGCGAGTACGAAAGGTCAAACGGCGACTTGCGCAGCTTGATGGTGAGCACCGCGAGCAGCGCGAGGAAAATGGGCGCGCTGTACACGATGATGGGGGCCGACTGCCCCGTCACGGCGATGGAATCGAAGCTATCGGTGGCAAGGTACAGGCCCACGCTCATCAGCAAAACGGCGGGCTCGTAACTCATGACCTGCAGCAGCTCGCGGTCGGCGCCGACCTGGGCAAACGGGCTTTGCGTCGAGGCGGACGCCAACACCACAAAGATCGCGGCGAGCGTCACCATAAAGGCGCACAGCAGCGTGTTGGAACCCGACACAAAGATGCCGCCGCCCACCACGGTAAAGATGAGCGCGCACGCCATGTAGGTATCGTCCATGGTGTTTACGCTGGCAGGAGCCTTGCGCAGCAGCTTGGCAACGTCGTAGAAGGGCTGCAGCAAGCGCGGGCCCACGCGGCCCTGCATGCGAGCCGAAAGCTTACGGTCAACGCCGTCGATCAGGCCGCCCACAAGCGGCGCAAACAGGGCAAACGCCACGGTGCCAATAAAGATGCCCACGACACCCGAACCTTCAAAATACTTACCGCGCAGCACCGAGGGCGCACTCATGGCAAGCCGCTCGGGCCCAATCCACGCGCAACACAGCAGCGCAAACAAGATAATGCTGCAGCACACGACGCTACCCGCGGGGCCAATACGCTTCTCGCCAAGGGCGTCCTCCGAGTACCAATTGCGCTTTTCGGCCTTCACCTCGTGGCCCATCGAGCCGCGGAAATGACGGTAGTTGTCGGTTCCCACGCCCGAAAGATATACGTTTACGTGCGGCTTGTTGCTCACGCGGAATGAAGTCAGCAGCACCACGGCGATAAAAGCCACGATAACGACCATCAGATACATGGCATCCTTGCCGATAACGTACGGCACGCGGCCGAACACCATGGCCAAGTAAGGCGACACCAGACCGCTCGAGATAACCGGGAACGCCACGCAGCACAGAATCAGCAGCGCGGCGATGGTGTTGAGGGCCATCCATTCGGTCTTATGGACATTGACCTCAACGTTTTGAGCCGTGGGGTCGACGCCCGAAAGCTTGGCAAGCCACTTGCCCCAGAAGTAAAACGTCGCGGCCGAGCCAAAGGCAAGCACCATGATCATGAGCACGTTGCCGGTCTGGGCAAACGCCACCAGGGCGCCCCACTTGGACACGAGCATGCCAAACGGCGCCACAAACATGCCCATGATGCCCAGCATCATCAGGCGCGTCAGGTGCGGCATGCGGCTGAACATACCGTCCATGTCCTCGATGTTGCGGCTGCCGATATGATGCTCGGCCGTGCCCACGCACAGGAACAGCAGCGACTTTGCCACCGTGTGGAACAGGATCAGGAAGATGGCCGCCCATACGGCCTCGGGCGCGCCGACACCCAGGCAGGCACTGATGAGGCCCAGGTTGGAAATGGTGGAGTACGCGAGCACGCGCTTGGCGTTGCTCTGCGAGATGGCCATGAGGGCAGCGAGCAAAAACGTGATGGCACCCACACTCGTGACCATAAACCCGGTCACGGGATAGATGGCATAGAGCGGGCTCAGCTTGACCATCAGGAACACGCCGGCCTTGACCATGGTGGACGAGTGCAGCAGGGCGCTCGTGGGCGTGGGGGCGACCATGGCGCCAAGCAGCCAGGTATGGAACGGCATCTGTGCGGCCTTGGTGAGTGCGGCGAGCGACAGCAGGATGACCGGCATCACCAGCAGCGCGGATTGCGCGGTTCCGGCGCCGGAAAGCTCGATCATGCCCGAGATGGTCAGCGGCATGCCGTTAACGTGCAGGAACATGAGTCCGGCCAAAAACGCGATGCCGCCCAGCATGTTGAGGATGATCTGGGTGAAGGCGTTCTTGATGGCCTCGGGCGTGCGCGTATAGCCAATCATAAGGAACGAGCACACGGTGGTGATTTCCCAGCCGCAGAACAGCCACTCAAGGTTGTCGCTCGTCACGATGACGAACATGGCCGAGAGGAACAGGAACATAAGCGCCAGGAACTGCGGGCGACGGTCGGGCGCGGTCTGCCCGCGCAGCGCGGCCTCGTGCTCGTCGTGGGCCTGGAAGTCCTTCATGTAGCCCAGGGCATACACGCAGATCAGGCTGCCGACAATGCCGACGGCGAGGACCATGATCACGCTCATATAGTCCAGGTAGAGCGGCGTTGCGGTGACGGCTTCGGCCGCGGGCAGCGTCATGGCTGCAAAGGCGAGCGAGCCCACCAGCTGGACTATGCCGAGCACCGTGGTGAGCGCGTTCCTATATTTGAACGCGTTGTACAGGATGACGACGCACAGGATGACATCGATGGCGGAGCTGACGATCGAGAGCACATGCGAGGTGCCGGAGGCAACCTCAAAGCTCTGCGGACCCATGCCAAAAAACATGACGGCGACTACAACTGTCACCGCCATAATAATGCCGGAACCTATGAGCCCCACCGCATCGCGGGCGCGGTCGCCGCGCGCGAACAGCATGCCCAGCGCCGGTACCAGCGGAAACAGGGTAAGGAAATACAGTAGCGTCATACCATCACTCCCCCATGCAAAAACGCTGCAATTGTTTAACGTTATAGCTCAATTGATGAGTAGCGGCAGCGGGTTTTCGGTCAACTGGGGAGTTTTAGACGTACGGGGTAAGGAGTCTGTCCGCTTTGGAGCAGAGAGGCGACGCTCCCCCCTATCGCAGCGACAGGCGCGCGGGCCACTGCGCGCGGTTTATTGGCCACTTTGGAGAATGTCCCGATAGGCTCGCGCTGGTCCAAAAAGTTGGCGCGGCAAGAAAAATGCGCCCCCGTGGGCGCACCATCCCGTTCGCTATTCCGCCTTTTTAACGCGTGGCTTGCGGCCGCGCGGCTTATCGACCAGTGCGGACTCACCGCTCTCGCGGTACTGACGGCACCAAGCCTTGACCGAAGACTCGCTGGGAATCTTGTGCTTAATCATGGCCTCGCGAACCGTCAAGCCGTTTTCCAGACGGTCCTTAACCACAGCGAGCTTTACGTCGTACGAATAGGTGTGATGATGCGAACCGGCGTTGAGAACGGCGTCGGCACCGCCCACGGCATACGCGCGGGCCCACTGACGAGCCGTGGCCTGGGGAATGCCAAGCTCCGCAGCGAGGGCGCGATGACCGACCCCCTCTTGGAGGATCTCGACGGCGCGCTGCCTAACCTCGGGCGCAT
>CATYHY010000183.1 GCA_958407085.1 uncultured Collinsella sp.
CGGGTTATTAATTTACGCGAGTTGTCCAAAAGACGCAAGTACTTTTTTCAAAAAACTTGTCTGCCGCATGTTCTTAGTAGCTAAACGCGCTAAAGCGATTGGCTAGGCACACGATTCCAGCGCTCCGCTAAACAGCTTCACCATCTGTACGCGCGTGCCGGCGCCGTCCGTACGACGAGCAACCTCCACGTTATCGACGAGCATACGCATAAGCTTGATGCCACGGCCGCGCTCCTCGGATGCGACCGGCTCGCTCGTTTCATCGATAGAATAGCCGGCACCTCGATCAAGCACCTCAACCACAACGCGATCGCCGTAGGCCTGAACCGTCAGGACGCACCCGATACCGCCCGCATGGTCATAGGCATTACCCAGCGCCTCCCCCGACGCCAATGCGACATCGTAGCGCTCGTCACGGCGCAACGGAAGCGATTCAAGGAGTTCGGCGATGCGATGTCGGTAGTATGGAAGATTCTCGATACCCTGACGGACCTCGACGCTCTTACTCCAGCGAGGCAGCTCCCCCACCGGAATGGCGGGAATAGACTCCCGTGCCGGCCCCGCGACATGAAGGATATCGACAAGACGAGCAATCTCCAAAAAGCGAACGACTTCACCCGATGCATTGACGAGCGAAAGCAGGCCTTCTCGCCTCATGAGCTCACGAGCGCGCGTAAGCAGGAATGCCAAGCCCGTCGAATCGATAAAGCTAACAGCCTGACAGTTGATGACAACACGACGCACGCCGCGGCCAATCAAAACATCCAACCGCCGACGCAGCGCAGGCACCGTGGCGATGTCGATATCGCCTGGTGGCGTCAAAACCGCTATGTCATTCCACTCATTCATACGACCATGGTTCCCCAAAAAAGCCCACTCGATGCATTCGTTTCCCCAACCGTACGGATTCAGCCCGCCCAGCGTCGTCTATGAACGACCCCGTAAAAACTCAAGGGACACCAATGCAATGTCATCGTCCAGCGCCGATTCGGTAAATCGGTCAAGCTCGCCCAAGACCTTGCCGCAGATTCCCGATACGCCCTCACCCGAGACAGAGAGCAGAAGGTCACGAAGGCGCTGCTCACCAAAGAACGCTCCGGTGCGGTCGCGGGCCTCAATCGTTCCGTCCGTATACATGAAGAGCATGTCGCCAGGAGCGAACGTAAACACGCCTGTCTCGTACACCATGCTCTCAAAGGCACCGATTACGCCCGATTGGCATCCAAGCAGCTCGACCTCTCCCCCACGGGCCTCGCCACCACCCAGCGGCATCGACTCTGGCCTAATGACCATGGTCGGAGGATGGCCCGCCGAACAATACGTTGCGCGTCCGGCTTTAAGGTCAATCTTGGCGATAAAGGCCGTCACGAACGTCTCGACCCTCGAAAAGCCCATGAGCATGCTGTTAAGGGAGCGTGCCATGCGGGCCGGGCCAGCGCCCTCCCAGGCATATGCCGTCAGGGCCGTCTTGACGAGCGCGGACATCGATGCGGCCTCAATGCCTTTGCCAGACACATCACCCAAAATCATGACGGCGCAGTCGTCGGGAAGTCGGATGAGCGTATAGAAATCGCCGCCGACCAACGCCGAGTTCGTGGCCGACAGGTACACCGAATCGGTTGCGATACCCGGAACATCCCCCAGGGAATTTCTCATGCCGATCTGGAGGGTCTGAGCGATATGGCGCTCCTCGCGCTTTTGAGATTCGCCTTCGTAGATCAGTTCAAAGTCATGCGCCAAGTGCACCAAGTAGTCATATTCAAGGTCATCAATCGGCTCTTGGCTACTATCACGAAGCAGCAGCGCGCGCGTCGTCGGGCTCTTCGCAACGGAAGCAGGAACAATCGCGTCGTTACTGTGCTTGCCATCACCCTCAGAGCGCGGGCGCCCCGCCTCGATGCCGGAGTCGACGTAGAGACCTTGACAAGGCAGACCATGCGCCCTAAGCCAGCCTCCCATAGGCATCGATTCGTCAACGCGAGTTATACGAACGTGTTTAAGGTCCTCGGCACTCGTACCGCCCAAAACAGATGCCTCAAAGCCATCAGGGCCAGCCCCCAGACGTGCCGCTGGCGCCGTCGTGGAAAAGAAAAGCTTCTCAGGGTCGTCCGGCAAGGCAACGCGACTGCCGCCTTCAAAATCTATGACGTAGGAATCCAGACTAGCGTCATACTCAACAGGGCAAAAATGGCAGTTAAGCATATTGCAGATCTCGGACGATACCGCCTGGGTAGCCGCGGCAGAATCGTCTAGAAAGGTAAACAACTCATCACGCAAGACATTGAGCGAGCGGCCAAGCTCGGCCGTGCGACGGGAGCGAAGGCTCGATGCCATGCCGACCAGCTGGATAGACAGGTAATCGCAAATGACCTCGAGCACATTAACGTCATAGGCAAGCGGTGCCTGAGGGCGTTTCCAACCAACTTCCAGCACGCCAAGGATCTGCGTACCGTAAAAAACGGGAAGACAGATCTCGCTGCGGTACGGAGGCATATCCTGCATACGCAACAGGTGCTTAGAACGATTGTCCAGGTCCATAAACATACCGGAGGCAGCCCTATCGCCCTCAAGGTCCTGTTGAATCGACAAGCGACAGGCACGCGACTCACGAAGAACATACGTCGGAATGCCAGCGCCATACGGCAAAAACTCAGGCAGGTAGCTGTCGTACAGCTCCTTGGAAACACCGCGAAGTTTAAAACCGCCGCTCTCAGAAAAATAGATAGCAGCACCCGAAGCATCGAGCGTTCCTACAAGCTGGTTCAAAACGGTATCAAGTAGGCTGGGCAGCTCATCGGAGCCCACGGTACTCATAATGACCGAGAGCGTGCCAGAGAGGCGCTTGTTAGCCACTCTAAGCTCCGAAAGAGCACGCTTGAGCTGACGGTCGTGCGAATACTGTTCTTCGATGCTATGGAGCGCCACCAGGACACGTGGCGCGCGGCGCCCAAAGATGCGTGGAGGCGTTACGGAGCCCGCACGAACCAAGACGGGGATAAAGGAGCCGTCACTCAGCTTGAGCATCAGTTCGTTCTCGGAGCCATCAGTTTCAAATGGCAGACGATGTTCCGTCGCACGTTCAAAAGCGGACGAGTACAGGACGTCTTTAACATCTCCACCAATGACGTCGGCGCGTTCCTCGCACATCAAACCAAGTAAGCGATTATTCACATGCAGAATGGTTCCGTCGAGCTCGCAGATGATGACAGCATCGCTCGTGATCTCGACTAGTTGGGCAACGTCTGCCCACTCGTTGTGTTCAAGCGTTTCCATCGTGGACCCCGCCGTCTATCGGTAACAAAAAAGCCTCCGAAGAGGCTTCTCAAATGCGATGGTGTC
>CATYHY010000184.1 GCA_958407085.1 uncultured Collinsella sp.
TCGAGGCGGTTGTACTCATCGTTATCCGAGTTGTTGTGCCAAAGCTGCTGCAGGATCAGCGCGATGGCGTCGAAATCTTCGGTATCAAACGGTCGGTAGAGAACCCGCGAGACCATGGTGCCTCTTTCTATTGCGGATGCATATCGAGCACAGTTCTACCACGCCATTGGCATCTAATTATGGTGCCCCTGTGTTCCATGAACTCACCGTGCCCAGTGGCGCTCCTGCAACCCCCGCTCGAAGCTTTTTCTGCACAGCCGTGCGTTGCGGGGTGCATCGTCGCGCTCGATGCGCTACATTGAATCAGTATTTTCAATGCCGCTGCGCGAGCGCTGCAGATCGACGTATCACCGACTCACAGAGCACGGCGGCGTACCAGACAGGAGGACTGCATGGGATCTGATGTGAAGATCGCACGCGCGTTGATCTCGGTTACCGATAAGACGGGCGTCGTCGATTTCGCACGGACGCTGGTTGACGACTTTGGCGTCGAGATCATCTCTACGGGCGGCACGGCTCGTGCCATCGAGGACGCGGGCGTTCCCGTAACCCCCATCGAGGAGTTCACGGGCTATCCCGAGATGATGGACGGCCGCGTCAAGACGCTGCATCCCAAGGTTCACGGCGCGCTGCTGGCCCGTCGCGATTCCGAGCAGCACATGCAGGAGGCCGCCCAGCACGGCATCAAGCTGATCGACCTGGTCGTCGTCAACCTGTACGAGTTCGAGAAGACCGTCGCCAACCCCGAAGTCACCTTCGCGGATGCCATTGAGCACATCGATATCGGTGGCCCCTCCATGCTGCGCTCTGCCGCCAAGAACGCCGCGAGCGTTACCGTCATCTCCGACCCGGCCGACTATGATGCCGTCCTGGCCGAGATGCACGAGACCGGCGGCTGCACCACGCTTTCCACTCGTCGTCGCCTGCAGGTGAAGGTCTACCAGACCACCGCCGCCTACGACACGGCTATCTCCCGTTGGCTTGCCGCCCAGGCAAGCGACGTGGCGGACACCTCTGCCAAGCTCGAGATCTCGCTGGAGAAGGTCGACGACCTGCGCTATGGCGAGAATCCTCAGCAGAAGGCTACGGTCTACCGCTTTGCCGAGGGCTGCGAGAACACCGCGAGCTCGCAGTTCCCGCTCGTGGGCTCCGAGCAGATCCAGGGCAAGCCGCTCAGCTACAACAACTATCTGGATGCCGACGCCGCCTGGAACCTGGTCCGCGAGTTCGACGAGCCGGCCTGCGTGATCCTCAAGCACCAGAACCCCTGCGGTTCCGCCATTGCCGAGGACATCACGGCCGCCTACGACTGCGCCTTCGCCTGCGATCCCAAGAGCGCCTTTGGCGGCATCATCGCCTGCAACCGCGAGGTTCCCTTTGATCTGGTTGAGCACTTCGCCGATCAGAACAAGCAGTTCGTCGAGGTCATCATCGCCCCGAGCTACACCGCCGAGGCACTCGAGCGCATGGCTAAGCGCCCCAACCTGCGCGTGCTGGCTACTGGCGGCGTGGATCACGGCGCCCAGGTGGAGCTGCGCTCCGTCGACGGCGGCATGCTGGTGCAGGAAGTCGACCACGTGACCGAGGACCCCGCGACCTTTACGTTCCCCACCGACCGCAAGCCCACCGACGCCGAGATGGCCGAGCTCGAGTTTGCCTGGAAGGTCTGCAAGGGCGTTAAGTCCAACGCCATCCTGGTCTCCAAGGGCAAGGCCGGCATTGGCATGGGCCCCGGTCAGCCCAACCGCGTGGATTCTGCGCTGTTGGCCTGCGAGCGTGCCGAGGACTTCTGCGAGCGCGAGGGCGTGGAGAAGGGCGGCTTTGCCTGCGCAAGCGACGCGTTCTTCCCGTTCCGCGACAACGTCGACGTGCTTGCCGCGCACGGCGTGACCTGCATCATTCAGCCCGGCGGCTCCAAGCGCGACGACGAGAGCATCCAGGCCTGCAACGAGCACAATATTGCTATGGTGTTTACGGGCGCCCGCCACTTTAGGCACTAAGTTTCGCCCCGGGACAAAATAATCTCTGCAAAAGACGGCTGCTCCGTTTGGAGGGCCGTCTTTTTGGTATAAGAGGACGGAATGACTAACACGAAAGGTACAACCATGCCCCAGATTGATGATGCCGAGCTGTTTGGCAATGCCGAGGATCAGCGTGCGTACGAGGACTTTTGCGCCAATCAGGAGGCGGTCGAGAAGTTTACGCTCGACAAGCCCGCGCTCATCTGCCGTTGGCGTATGTCCAACAAAAAGGTGCCCATGCTCAACCGTCACATCCGCGCGCTGTCCGAGCGTCTGGTGCAGGGCGAGCCGCTTACCCATAACATGCTCAGTTGGGCCAAGCAGCACGTTGAGTGGTCACTTGCCGAGGGCGATTACACCGCCCACGACGGTGTGCTCATGCTGGTGATCGACGTTAACGGCAACGCCGCCATGACGGTGGGGGAGTACGAGCCGCTGGCCGATACGTCGGCCAAGGCGCTGCGTGCCCGTTCTGCCGAGGCTCGCTCCGAAGCCGACGAGACCGGCGTGGCGCCCGAGCTGCTCGCTGCCGTCAACAACGGTGAGCTTGCCTTTGTGGCGCCGGGGGACGAGTGCCTGTGCGGCACGGCGACGCTCATCGAACAGCTGGCCCAGACCAAGGGCATCCCAGTCACGCGCGTAGACATTCCCGCGCAGCTCAAGGGTGCCTTGTTCCTGGTGAGCGACGAGCACGGCGTGGTCCCCGCAACCGAGACGGACGCCGCGGAGGCCGACGCCGCCACGGTCGCCTTCTTTGCCGACGGCTACGAAAAGCTTCGCGCCCGCCGCTAAATGATGTTTCTGGGACGGGGATTTAATAATCATTTTGGTCCCCGTCACCGCTGCGAGTGCGAGGCGAGCCAAACGCCCCCCGTTCGCGAACAGTTCTGTCACCTTGGCGCCGCGCGCGGTGCACACCTGCAGTTTCGCAGCCATAATGGTGGCAAGACAACCGAGAGGGGAGCGGAATCCATGGCGCTGATCTATATCGTTGAGGACGACGAGCCCATTCGTCGTGAGCTTGTCGACATCCTTGCCCGCGCCGGTTTTGAGGTTGAGACATGCGAATCGTTTGAGCATGTCTCGCGCGATATTCTCGCCGCCGCGCCCGACCTAGTGCTGCTCGACCTCACGCTTCCCGTCAAGGACGGCCAGCATATCTGCCATGAGGTCCGTCGCGAATCCGAGGTTCCCATCATCGTCCTCACGTCGCGCACGACCGAGATTGACGAGGTCATGGCCATGACGCTCGGCGCGGACGACTTTGTTCCCAAGCCCTACAGCGCCCGTGTGCTCGTGGCGCGCATCAA
>CATYHY010000185.1 GCA_958407085.1 uncultured Collinsella sp.
ACGGTTAACGTACTAGGAAATTACTCCTCGTCGTTGTCCTTGGCCTCTTCGGCGTCGTCGGTGTCCACGAGCTGGTTGAGCAGCTCGTCGAGGGAAGCCATGTCCTCGTTGATCGCGCCGTTGGCGGGAGCCTTCTTGTCGTCGATCGGGGCGCCCAGGAGCTCCTCGTCGGCGTCGGCGTGATGCGTCGGAGCGGCGGAGGTGCCCAGCAGGATGTCGTCCGGACCGTCGGGGCTAAAGACCATCTGCAGCAGCTGCGAGAGGTCTTCCTCGTCGGCAACGTCGTCGTTGTTCTCGAGGATGTAGAGCAGGTCGTGGGCCTCCAGGCCGTCACGGAGCTCCTCGATTGCCTTGGCACCGATGCCATCGATGCGCAGCAGATCCTCCTCGGACTTACCGACCAGGTCGCCGACCGTCTCGATGCCGACCTCGCTGAACTTGTTGGTCCAGCGCTGCGACACGCCCAGGTCGTCGAACAGGTACAGGCGAGCCTTCTCGGCGGAGATGGTGTGGCCGTTGCGGGTGAACGAACCGTCAGCACCGCCGAACTCGTCGTAGCCGGCCCAGTCGAGCTGCTGCGGGAGCCGCTCGTCCAGGTCCTTGAGCTCAACCGGAGCCCACTCGGGCAGCGACTTGGCGTTGGGCGAAGCCGGGCCGTCGATGTCCACGTAGCCGTCGGCCGTGCGATACGTCAGCTTGGCGTTGGCGTACGGCTTGAGGCCGGTACCAGCCGGGATCTTCTTACCGACGATAACGTTGGACTTAAGGTCGAGCAGGTGGTCAACCTTGCCCTCGATGGCAGCCTCAGTAAGGACACCAGCGGTACGGATGAACGAAGCGCTCGACAGCCAGGAGTCGATGTTGGACGCGACCTTGAGCGTACCCAGGATGACGGGCTCGGCCACGGGAGCCTGACCGCCCAGACGGGCAACGCGCTCGACCTCGTCGGCGAACTCGTAGCGGTCGACGTACTGACCAAGCAGGTACTTGGAGTCGCCGGGGTTGGTGATCTGAACGCGACGCAGCATCTGACGTGCGAGCACCTCGATGTGCTTGTCGTTCAGGTCGACGCCCTGGCTGGTGTAGACGTCCTTGACGCTCTCGACGAAGGTGTGCATCGTCGACTCGATGTCGGTCAGCTTGCGCAGGTTGCGGAAGTTGACGAAGCCCTTGGTGATCTGGTCGCCGGCGCGAACCTCGCAGCCGTCCTCGATCTCGGGCATAAAGCGCACCGAAGCGGGAACGCGACGCTCGTCGAGGACACGAGTGTGATCCTCGGAGTCGGTGAGCGTCAGCACGTACTCGGACTTCTCGGGCTTAATCGAGAGGTGGCCGGAGTACGGAGCCAGCTCGGCCTCGCGACCCAGGATCTTCTCGTTGACGTTGCCGACGATATCGAACATACGGCTGACCGTAGGCAGACCCTGCGTAATATCGTCGACGCCAGCGACGCCGCCGGAGTGAATGGTACGCATCGTAAGCTGCGTACCGGGCTCGCCGATGGACTGGGCGGCAATAATGCCGACGGCAGTACCGATAGCGACCGGACGACGGGTGGAAAGATCCCAGCCGTAGCACTTCTGGCACACGCCGTACTTGGAGCGGCAGGTGAGCAGCGCGCGAAGCTTGACCTTCTTAAGGCCCGCATCGACCATCTTCTGGATGTCGGCGACCTTCTCGATGTAGCCGTCCTGCTCAAAGAGCACGGTGCCATCGGGGGCCACGACGTCCTCAATGAAGCAACGGCCGACGAGGTCGGTGTTGAGGTCGGTGGTGCCGGGGATGATGAGGTTGTAGGTGACGCCCTCGTGCGTACCGCAGTCCTCCTCGCGGACGATGACGTCCTGGGCCACATCGACCAGACGACGGGTCAGGTAACCAGAGTCCGAGGTGTGGGATGCGGTATCGACCAGGCCCTTACGGGCACCGTAGGTCGAAATGAAGTACTCGAGCGGCAGCAGGCCCTCGCGGAAGTTCGCCTTAATGGGAAGGTCGATCGTCTCGCCGGACATGTCTGCCATCAGGCCACGCATGCCGCCGAGCTGACGCAGCTGGGTCTTAGAACCACGGGCGCCGGAGTCGGCCATCATGTAGAGCGGGTTCTCCTCGTCGAACATGTCGAGCATGAGCGCTGCAACCTTATCGGTACAAGCGGTCCACTCGTTAACGACTTCGATGTGGCGCTCCGTCTCGTTGATGAAGCCCTCCTCGAAGTACTCGTTGATCTGGTCGACGTTGGCCTGGGCGCGGTCGAGCAGCTCCTGCTTCTCCGCAGGGATGAGAGCGTCCCACACCGAGATGGTGAGGCCGGCGCGGGTAGCGTAGTGGAAGCCGGAGTACTTGATGGCGTCGAGGATCGGGCCGACCTTGGCCTCGGGGTAACGATCGCAGCAGTCGGCAACCAGCTTGGCCACATCGCCCTTGACCATCTTGTAGTTCATGAACTCGTAGTCTTCGGGCAGGCACTGGCGGTTGAAGATGATACGGCCGATAGAGGTCTCGAAGCGCGCGGTCTTGTTACCGGTGACGTCGTAGTCGACAAACTCGTTCTTGCCGTTCTTGACGCGGAAGATACGGGTGCCGTCCTCGTTGATGACGTTGGCGTCGGCAGCGGACACGCGGACCTGGATCTTGGCCTGCATGTCGACCTCGGAGCGGCAGTCATAGGCGTGCAGCGCGTCGTCGAAGCTCGCGAACACGTGGTTCTCGCCGGGCAGGCCGTCGCGGACCTGGGTGAGGTAGTACACACCGATGATCATGTCCTGCGAAGGGATGTTGACCGGCTTGCCGGATGCCGGCGAGCGCAGGTTGTTCGCAGAGAGCATGAGCACGCGGGCCTCGGCCTGAGCCTGGCTGGACAGCGGCACGTGGACAGACATCTGGTCGCCGTCGAAGTCGGCGTTGAAGGGCGAGCAGACCAGCGGGTGCAGGTGGATAGCCTTGCCCTCGACCAGCACCGGCTCAAAGGCCTGGATGGACAGACGGTGCAGGGTCGGTGCACGGTTGAGCAGCACGACGCGGCCGTCGATGACCTCTTCGAGGATGTCCCACACAAAGGTGGCACCACGGTCGATAGCGCGCTTGGCGCCCTTGATGTTCTCGACCTTGCCAAGCTCGACCAGGCGCTTCATGACGAAGGGCTTGAAAAGCTCCAGCGCCATGGTCTTGGGCAGACCGCACTGGTGCAGCAGCAGCTTGGGGTCGGTAACGATTACCGAACGGCCGGAGTAGTCGACACGCTTACCCAGCAGGTTCTGACGGAAACGACCCTGCTTGCCCTTGAGGGCCTCGGCGAGCGACTTGAGCGGGCGACCGCCAC
>CATYHY010000186.1 GCA_958407085.1 uncultured Collinsella sp.
AGGAAAGGAGGGGAACAATGGCGGACAAGAACGCAGAAGTTGCAGTCGAGGATAACGGCGGCATGAAGAAAACGCTTTCGCTCTGGAACTTCTTCACCATCGGTTTCGGTGCCATCATCGGTACCGGTTGGGTTCTGCAGGTCGGCGACTGGATGGTCGTGGGCGGCGGTCCCGTTCCCGCTATGATCGCATTCCTCTTGGGTGCAATCTTCCTCGTGCCCGTCGGAGCTGTTTTCGGTGAGCTCACGGCTGCTATCCCCATCTCGGGCGGCATCGTCGAGTATGTCGATCGTAGCTTTGGCCGTACGCTGAGCTACATCACCGGTTGGCTCCTGGCCCTGGGCAACGGCATCCTGTGCCCGTGGGAGGCCATTGCCATCTCGACCCTCGTGTCCGAGATGTTCGGTAGCCTGCCCGGTCTTGAGTGGCTGCGCGCCATCAAGCTCTACACCATCCTGGGCGCCGACGTTTACCTGTTCCCGACGCTGATCGCGCTCGGCTTTGCAGCCTACGTCATCTTCCTCAACTTCCGCGGTGCCAGCTCGGCCGCCAAGCTCCAGGCCTTCCTGACCAAGGCCCTGCTCTGCGGCATGCTGCTCGCCATGGGCGTCTCGCTGTTCACCGGCTCGCCGGACAACGCCATGCCCGTGTTCTCCCAGGTCACCGGCGCTGGCGGCGGTAAGGCCGCTACCGAGGGCACCAGCCTGTTCGCCGGCATCGTGTCGGTCCTGGTTCTGACCCCGTTCTTCTACGCCGGTTTCGACACCATTCCTCAGCAGGCTGAGGAAGCAGCCGAGGGCCTCAACTGGAACAAGTTCGGCAAGATCATCTCCCTGGCCCTGCTGGCCGCCGGCGGCTTCTACATGGTCTGCATCTACTCGTTCGGCACCATCCTCGACTGGCATGAGTTTGTTAAGAGCCCGGTTCCCGCGCTTGCCTGCCTCAAGGGCATCAACATGCTACTGTACCTGGCCATGCTCGTCATCGCCACGCTTGGACCCATGGGCCCGATGAACTCCTTCTACGGCGCCACGAGCCGCATCATGCTCGCCATGGGCCGCAAGGGCCAGCTGCCCGAGAAGTTTGCCGAGGTCGATCCCAATTCCGGCGCTCCCAAGCTCGCCTGCGTCGTTCTGGGCATCATCACCGTCGTCGGTCCGTTCCTGGGCAAGAACATGCTCATCCCTCTGACCAACGTGTCGGCTCTCGCCTTCATCTTCTCCTGCGGTATGGTCGCTCTCGCCTGCCTGCGCATGCGCTTCACCGAGCCCGACCTGCCTCGTCCCTACGAGGTGCCCGGCGGCAAGTTTGGCATCGGCCTCGCTATCGCTGCCTGCGCCATCATCATCGGCCTGCTCGTGATTCCGTTCTCTCCCGCCTCCCTCAACATGGTGGAGTGGAGCATCGTGATCGGCTGGTTGGCTATTGGCCTGGCCCTCATGGCTTTCACCAATTCCCGCAAAAAGTAACGCCTAGCCGGGGCGGATCAGGTGCGCGGTACCCTCTCTCCCGCGCACCGAACCCGGTGCCACTTGGGTAGCTTTGTGAGGCCTTAACCCAACACGGCCTCGCCCACTATATGGATCCATAAGGAGGAACCATGTCCACTAAGTATGCAATCGTTGGCGGCAAGCTCATCGACGGCACCGGTGCCGAGCCGGTCGAGAACTCCCTCGTTCTCGTCGACGACAACGGCAAGATCGAGTACGCCGGTGCTATGCAGGACCTTCCCGAGGGTGTTGAGGTTATCGACGCCGCCGGCAAGACCGTCCTTCCCGGCCTGATCGACACCCACCTGCACTTCTCGGGCAACCTGACCGACGATGATACCGATTGGGTCATGCAGCCGCTCCTCGAGAAGCAGGCCGTCGCCGTCAAGCAGGCCTACGACTGCCTCACCCACGGCCTCACCACCGTCTGCGAGATCGGCCGCTTCGGTATTCAGATTCGCGACTGCATCGACAAGGGCGTCTTCAAGGGCCCGCGCGTTCTGGCCACCGGTCTGGGCTTCTGCCGCGTTGCCGGTCACGGTGACTCCCACCACTGCACCCAGGAACTCAACAAGGAATCCCACCCCTGGGGCGACCAGGTCGACGGTCCTTGGGATCTGCGCAAGGCCGTCCGTCGTCGCCTGCGCGAGAACCCCGATGCCATCAAGATCTGGGCTACCGGTGGCGGCATCTGGCGCTGGGACTCCGGCCGCGACCAGCACTACTGCTCCGAGGAGATCCAGGCCGTGGTCGAAGAGGCCAAGATGGTCGGTATCCCCGTGTGGAGCCACTGCTACAACAACCACGCCGCCGCCTATGATTCCGTCCGCTTTGGCTGCGAGCAGCTGATTCACGGCTTCGATATTGATGAGCGCACCATGGACCTCATGGCCGAGCAGGGCACCTTCTTTACCCCGACGATCGCCTTCCTGCCCACCTGGTACGCCACCTATCCGCCCGTCTACGTCCCCGAGCTGCACGACAAGTACGAGGGCACCCTGGTCGAGAAGGAGCTGCAGCGCAACTACGACTGCCTGCGCGAGGCCAAGAAGCGCGGCGTCGTCATGACGATCGGCTCCGACTCCTTCTCCTTCGTCACCCCGTACGGCACCTGCTCCATCGAGGAGATGTACGAGTTCGTCGACAAGATCGGCTTCACCCCGGTCGAGACCATCACCTGCGCCACCCTCAACGGTGCCAAGATGTGCCACATCGAGGACGAGACCGGTTCCATCGAGGCCGGTAAGTGCGCCGACCTGCTGGTCGTCAACGGTGACGTCGCCGCCGACATCCACGTGCTCAACACCGACAACATGGACGTCATCATGAAGGACGGCTGGATCGTCGAGGCTGGCACCTTTGGCGAGGCCAACAAATACAGCGCCTAAGATACCGTTTGTCGATGGCTGGATGTAAAACACAGTTTTTGATTGCATAATGCAATGGAGAGGGTCGCTTGCGGCCCTCTTTATTGCTATGGGGTGCGTCAGTAAGAAGGGGATGACGGTGGATCTCAATAGGCTGATTCTGGGCAAGAGTTACAACTCTACTAAGGTCTTTCGTACGGCCCAGCATGTGGTTCAGGCCATCCTACTTGGTGTCGTCGTTCCGGCGCTTATCTTGCTGCTTATCTGGGATTTAACCGATAACCCCAATCCCGTTCCAGGCGTTGTCGTCATTGCCGGCATGGTCATGCTGTGCTTCTTCTTCTCGTATGTCTTTGTGGTCCCCGACGACCTCACATCGAGCGCAACCGACCGTACGCTCGCCATCGCATCAAAAATATTCGCCTA
>CATYHY010000187.1 GCA_958407085.1 uncultured Collinsella sp.
AGGATCACCGAAAGTCGCGGATGCGAACCACGTCGAACCAAGTTTTCCGTCCTCTCGACAGCCAGCAACAAACTGCCGTTCATGGTACACCCCGTCATTAAATGCGGATGGTCGCCCGTCGCGATGCACGTCAAGAACAGATGTTGCACACGCCCCGCTCACAGGCACTGCACACAAAGATCGCCGTCAGGCAGCCACTTCCCTAATCGAGCACCACAAGCTCGGCGGGGTCGTAGTCCACGCCCATAAAGGTAAGACCGCATGCGGGCGCCGTAGGACCAGCTGCGGTGCGATCGCAGGCGTCAATTACCTCGCGCATCCACTCGGGATCGCGGCGATGCATGCCGATCTCGACAAGGGTGCCCACAATGGTTCGCACCATCGAATGCAAAAACGCATTGCCCTCAATGGTAAACGTGAGGATGTCCTCGCCAAAGGCGACCTCATGGCCAAACTCGGCCCGCATTACGCAACGGTGCGTGGGCTTGCCCACGGCAGAGGCGACCTTGCAAAAGCTCTTAAAGTCCTGCTCGCCCAAAAGCGCAGGACAGGCAGCAGCCATCGCATCGACGTCGAGGGGATAGCGATGCCACCACACGGCACCGCGTGACAGCACGGGCCGCGCATCACGGTCGGCAATGCGATAGGTGTAAGTGCGAGAGCGCGCGTCAAAACGTGCAGAAAAGCCCTTACGAGCCTTGTAGACCTCGTTTATGGCGATATCTTTGCCCAGGAGGGCATCCATAGCCCTCAGCCACCTACGGCGCGTATACGCAAGCTCAGCGTCCGTTACGGGCACGCTGATGTATTGGGCCACCGCATGAACGCCGGCATCGGTACGCCCCGCGCACGTCAGATCGATTGGGCGGCGCAGCAACGTCTCGATTGCACGGCGTAGCTCGCCCGCGACCGTCGTCTGGCCCGGCTGCTCGGCAAATCCGCTATAGAAGGAGCCATCGTAGGCCACGCGAAATACAAGGGTGGCGTCAAGCTCGGGGGTCGAATTGAAATCAGACGGCGCAGTCATGGGCGCTCCCAACAAACTAGCAACGGTATTGCGACAAAAAAAGAGGGGTACGCGAACGTACCCCTCGAATATAGCCTATGCAGACAGATTGTCTACTCAGCGGTCTCCTCAGCAGGAGCCTCCTCGGCAGCCTCAACCTTCTTGGGAGCAGCGGTCTTCTTGGGGGCCGGAGCAGCCTTCTTGGCCTTAGGCGTGCAAGGCTCGGTGACGAGCTCCATGATAACGATAGGAGCGTTGTCGCCCTTACGGTTACCGAGCTTCATGATGCGGGTGTAACCGCCGTTGCGGTCCTGCCACATGCCCTGAGCAGCCTTGTCGAAGATCTCGGCAACGAGCTGCTTATCGCCGAGCTTGGCGATAGCCAGACGACGAGAGTGCAGGTCGCCCTTCTTGGCCCAGGTGATGATCGGGTCGACGACCGAACGCAGCGCCTTAGCGCGGGTCTCGGTGGTCTTGATGCGGTCGTTCTCGAAGAGGGCCTTAGCAAGGCTCTTCTTCATGGCCTTGGTGTGGCTCGCATCGGTGCCGAGCTTCAGGCCCTTCTTAACGTTGTGACGCATGGTCTAGTTTCTCCTCAAATATGCGAAGCATTAAGCCTTCAGGCTCAGGCCCATGGACTCAAGCTTGTCCTTCACTTCCTCGATCGACTTAACACCGAAGTTACGGATGTTGAGCAGATCGTTCTCCGAGAACTCAACGAGCTGACGGACCGAGTGAATGCTGGCGCGCTTAAGGCAGTTGTAGGAACGGACGGAAAGGTCCAGATCCTCGATCTGCTTGTCCAGCTCGGCGTTGTCGTTGGTGACCTCGGGAGCGAAGATCGAAGCCTCCTCCTCGACCTCGGGGGTCTCGGCAAGGTTCATAAAGGCGGCCATATGCTGGTTGATGATATTGGCAGCCTGGACCACGGCGTCGCGCGGGGCGATGGAGCCGTTGGTCTCGATCTCGAGGACAAGGCGGTCGTAGTCGGTGTGCTGACCGACACGACAAGCCTCAACGAGCTTGGCGCAACGGGAAACCGGCGAGTACAGCGAGTCGACATGGATCACACCGATGGGATCGTTATCGCGCTTGTTGGCCTCGCCAGAAACATAGCCGCGGCCATAGCCGATGCGCATGCTCATGGTGAGATGGCCACCCTCGGTGAGCGTAGCGATGTGCTGCTCGGGGTTGACCAGCTCAAACTCGGACGGAATAAAGAAGTCCGCACCGGTGACCTCGCAGGGGCCGTCAACCGAGATGGTGGCGGTCGCCTCGTCGGTCGTGCCGAGAGCCCTGAAGACAAGACCCTTGACATTCAGGACGATGTCGGTGACATCCTCGACCATGTTAGGGATGGTCATGAACTCGTGCTGCGCGCCATCGATCTGAATAGCCTCGACGGCGGCACCCTCGAGCGAGGACAGAAGAACGCGACGAAGGGAGTTACCCAGCGTATCGCCGTAACCACGCTCGAGCGGCTCGACGGAGACACGAGCAGACGTCTCGTTGATCTCTTCGACCTGAACCTGAGGCCTAATGAATTCTGACATGTATTACCTCCAGCCTCAGCAGCCCGGATGGACTACTTAGAATAGAGCTCGACGATGAGCTGCTCGTTGATATCACCGCTGATCTGCTCACGCGTCGGCAGAGCGAGCACGTTACCAGACAGCTTCTCGATATCGACCTCGAGCCAGCCAGGGACCTCAAAGCGCTCGGAGGAAATCAGGGCCTCCTTGATGGGGAGGAGGTCACGGAACTTCTCGCCGACAGCGACGACGTCGCCGGCCTTGACGCGGTAGGACGGGATGTCCACGCGCTTGCCGTTCACGGTGAAGTGACCATGACGGACGGACTGACGAGCCTCTTTGCGGGTGCGGGCGAAGCCAAGACGGAAGACGACGTTGTCGAGGCGAGACTCAAGGATGATCATGAGGTTCTCACCGGTGACGCCGTTCATCTTGCGGGCCTTGTTGAAGTAGCCGTGGAACTGCTTCTCCAGAACGCCATAGATGAACTTGACCTTCTGCTTCTCGCGCAGCTGCATGCCGTACTCAGATTCCTTGCGACGGCGCTTGGGCTGACGGATAGATTCCTTCTTGCTGCTGTAACCGAGCTCAGCGGGATCGATCCCGAGCTGACGGCAGCGCTTAAGAACAGGAGTCCTGTCGATTGCCATATTGATACGATCCTTTCAGTTACACGCGGCGACGCTTCTTGGGGCGGCAGCCGTTGTGCGGAATGGGGGT
>CATYHY010000188.1 GCA_958407085.1 uncultured Collinsella sp.
ACCTGATGAACGCCATCGGTGCCTCGGTTACCTGCAGTAATGGCTTTGTGTATGCCTTCAATATCCTCATTCAGATGGGTGCCCTGCCGCAGGTTGCGTACTTTGAATCGCCTCGTCGCGATACCTTCGATAGCCTTGAGGCGGGCGTGGCGGACTTCTCCCGCATGCTCGAGCACGGTAACGAGGATAAGATTGACCGTCTGCGCGACTACGTCGCTCAGCATATGATTGAGAATCCCCATGCCGGCGAGCCAGGGTCCAAGGGCGTGCCGCAGGGGCGCTACATGCTCGACCACGTCCGCAAGGTCCGTTGGGCGTTTATTGCATGGGAGCCGGTCTCTTCGGTCCGTCCATAGACCGCTTTCGGCCGCCGTACACGTCCGCCTGTAACCCGCGCTGTTCTCCCGCTCGGCATCCGCATTCTTTTTGAACTGGGCAAACACGCCCCACACCGCGCCGTTCCTGCGCTATCGTGGGACAGCTCACGTAGATTAAGGCCCCATCGTGGGTCGCCCCATACATAGAAAGCGAGAACCCATGGCACTGACAGGAGCACAGGTCAAGCAGCTTCGTAGCATGGCCCATCACCTCAACCCCGCCATCATCATCGGTAAGTCCGATGTCAACGAGGGCACCGTCGAGCAGACGGTCGCCTACCTGGAGAAGCACGAGCTCGTTAAGTGCTCCGTACTCGACGGTTCCAGCCTTTCCGCCCGCGAGGCCGCCGAAGAGCTCGCCGACCGCTGCCATGCCGAGGTCGTCCAGGTTATCGGCCGCAAGTTCTCGCTGTATCGCGAGTCCTCGCGCAAGGACATCGAGAAGATTAAGCTCGTCTAAGAGCCAACGATCCGGCGAGCCAATATACATCAAACTTGCGAGCGTCCAAGCAATTCGGACGCTCTTTTTTATCGCTCGACGAGCACGCGGTTAAGCCTGCCCTCCACCAAGCGCTCGTATAGACGCCGCGTCTCGGGCTCGGGCACGCCATTGACCTGCTCCCTCAGGTGATGCATATGCCCACTGTACAGCTCAACGATATCGCGTCGTCGCCCCGCCGCACCGTAGACGCGCATAGCGCAACGCACCATGTCCTCGCGCGCCGTCTCTTGCCGCAACCCCGACTCCACCAGCCATACCGCCGACTGCAGGTCGTTTTCTTCTAGGGCGGCATTCGCGCCCCGAATCATGCAGTCGATATACTTCGATTCCATAATGCGCCGCATACGCAAAAAGTAGGTGGGATTACAGCCATTGGGAACATACAACGGGCCGGCGTAGAGCTGCTCGATCTTAAGGCACAGCTCGATCAGATGGGGTCCGCGCGCACCCGTGCGATTTCCCAAAACTTCGCGGCTTATCTGATCAAACAACCGCACGTCGGTCTTGACGTAATCGCCGTTAAGCCCAATGCACTCGTTTTGGATCAGCACACACGACTTGCCGTCCGGTGTCGGCCCCAAGGCCGAACGCAGGCGCGATATCGTCGAGTACAGATTGTTACGAGCGCTATTGAACTCGGCGTGGGGCCACAGCTCCATAGCCAGCGTCTCGCGGTCGACCAGTGCATCCATGCCCAGCGCAAGCCGCTCGGCAAGCGTCGCCGCTTTCTTGCGGCGCCACATCTTATCCGTGATGGGAAACCCGTCGCGCTCGGCGCGAAACGCCCCAAACATGCGGATCTCGATATGGCCAATCACATCGACACCCTCGGCATCGCCGGCCTGGAACAGACGCTCGCCTTCGCCCTCAAAGTCGTCACGCAGCGAATACCGCGACAGCTCGCGCACCGGGAGCTTCTTTCGAATTCTAGCAGCCGGCTCACCCAGACAATGCATCGCAAGACGCGCAAACAGCCGATACGATGGATCCAAAATCCCTGGGCGGTTCATGGACATCCAGGCTGCAAGGTCGCTATCGCGGCCCGCGGAGGCCAAATGCAGCGCCACCATCCAAGCCTCGGCACCACCGACCTGCGTCCGGCTCAAATCGAGCAGCTCTGCCTCTTCACGCACCGATACCATCGATGTATTGCGTAAGTACGCCGCGCGCTCTAGCAGCAGTGCGTTGTCGCGTATGTATCCAATCGATTCCTCGGCAAGCCTGAGCACCTGCACCGCACGGAATTTGGCATTGACCGGACGCCCCTCGGCCAGCGACTGCCAGCCTTCCAGTATCAAGCCAAACAACTGGACTTGATTGTCACGCACGCGCACGGCAAAACGGTCGAGCTCATTGAATGCCTGCTCGTCGGTCACCGGCATGCCGGCAAACAAGCGCCGCGCCGATAATACCATGCGCACCCAGATGGCGAGCGCTCGGATTCCACGCGCTTCGAGTGCCTCGAGCGTCAGGGCCATCTCGTCATCACGCTCGTCAGTCCCTGCATACGACCCATCAAATAGCTCCGTCAACATGCGGTCCGCTCGCACAAACGTCCCCGCGATATCGAGCTCGCAATCGTAGGCCTTATCCGTTTTGAGCCCCGCGAGGATCTCACCGCCCTTCGCCCGCTCGGTCAGCCCATGTTTTATCTCGACATGTGCGAACAGCATGTCGAGTGCGGTACAAGACGCCTCACTTTCCAACGCTGTATGGCTTGCCGGAAGCCCCAGACCACTATCTCCATAACAGGCGGCCGTAAATGCGTGCGCCACCTTCCATGACACGGGATTGAGCTCGCAAATCGCTTGCTCGCCCGCACGCTCGATAATTGAAGCCATATACCGCGCGAGCTTTGTATTGGAGACGCTCACCGCCGCCAGATAGATGCCGAGCGCCTCGTCAGGCGTCGGCTCCGATGCCCGGCCATCTGCCTCGGTCTTTCCCAGCGCCGCGCGGCAGACGTCCCCTCCATGCCCCGTCAGGGCCAGATCGACCCCATACTGCCCGGCAAGCTCCAACACCGCGCTGCGGTCCAAAAACGCGTCGGCGAGGTCCATCGCGGTATCGCAGCGCCCCGCTTTAATCAAAATACGTGCTGCCCGCACAACAAGTTCGGGGCGAATTTCGGCGACCAGCTTGCGCAATCGCAGGCGTGCGTTGTCCTCGGTACCCAAGCAGGTAAAGCTCCGGTCTGCCGGATCAACGCCAAAAATGGGATAATCGCGGACAAGATAGGACTGATCAATTGCCGAAAGCCTAACACCGCAAGCCTCGAGTTCCGAAATATTGCCCTCGCCCATTAAGACCATCAAGCATGCCACACTAAACAGGGCGTTGTTCTCGAGCGACG
>CATYHY010000189.1 GCA_958407085.1 uncultured Collinsella sp.
GCATGGGGCCGACGGGGTTGGCGGAAACGAACTCGACCTGGGTCTTCAGGCCGCCACCGACGTTGGACTTAGCGAAGTCCATACCCTTCTCGCGAGCCTCGCCAAAGATGGCATTCTTGACGGCAACGGAGAGGTAGAAGTTGATGAAGCCGGGGCCTGCGATCTCGACCTTCTCGATCGCGGGGTCCTCGGGCATATGGGCAACGATGGCCTCGGCGATCTTGCGCGGGGCGCAGTGGGCCAGCTTGGCGGACTTCAGGGCCATGGTAGAGGTCCACTCGCCATGAGAAGTGTCAGCCGGTCGCTCGATAGCGCAATCGTCAAGTTCAAATGCGGAAAGGTCGCCGGCCTCCTGGGCCGCAGCAAGCGCAGCGCGTACCAGCTCTTCAATCTTCTCGGGCATAGATCCTCCTTGTGTTAAAGCCCCCGAGCTCTTGGTCACTCGTAGGGCAAAAGCCAGAGTTTGTAGCACTCTATCACAAGCGACGGGCACTGTCGCAGGGTAAAGCTAATAGATATTGCATATGCACAAAAATGACTACAGCTTGTATGGAGTCACTCAAAGATGCCAGTCTGCCTGCAGATTATGCAGGCGTTGAAAATGCATAAAGGTGTGAATGAGCTGCGTCTGTTATCGAATACTCTTACCTATCAGAGTTGTGTGCTTTTCCTGCATAAAGTAAGGGTTTGTGCACGTCATCGTGTTATTCTAGACATACGTAAATTCGTATAAGTTGGAGGTAGCATGTTCTCAATCGGTCAACACGTCATTCATCCGGGCCAGGGAGTCTGCACCGTCGTCGGTTTTAGGGACGACACACCGCAGCCCATGCTGCTGCTCGAGACCAAGCAGGGACATGCGCAGACGATCCTCATGTACCCCGTGGCGCAGGCCGACCGTTTGCACGCCGCCATCTCGCAGCAAGATGCCGAGCACCTGCTGAGCCACTATGACGAGCTGGAGTGCGACACCTTTACCGAGCGCAACAGCTCGCTTGAGGAGACACACTTTAAGCAGCAGCTCAAGCTGGGCGCACCCGAGACGGTCCGCGTGGCAAAGACCATGATGCACCGCATTCATCAGGCCGAGGAAGCTGATAAAAAGCCCAGCTCCTACTACATGCGCGTACTCAAGGAGGCCAAGCGCCGCTCCATCGAGGAGTTCGCCGTGGCCCTTGGCGTCACCGAGGAGGCCGCCGAAGCCCGCCTAGCCCAAGCCGCCCTCAACTAACCCATCCGCGCCAAAAACCACCACAAAGGGAACAGGCACCTTTGTGGTGGTTTTCTTGTTCTAGTAGTATTCATTCTTATCGATACCCACGAGCACAAGGAGTCTCTTATGGCAGAGCCGCTTACCGCCGGAATCACCCGCGACCGCGCGTTCGAACTGCTCAACGAGCATAACAAGGACCCGTTCCACATCACCCATGGCGAGACGGTCGAGGGCACTATGCGCTACTTTGCGCGCGAGTTCGACCCCGAGAACGAGGAGTTTTGGGGCATCGTCGGTCTGCTGCACGACCTGGATTGGGAGGAGCATGAGGACGACCCCATGAACCACACCATCTATGCTGCCGAGATTCTTAAGGGCGAAGGTGCGTCTCCCGAGCTCATTCGCGCCATCCAGACGCACACGTCCGACTTTAATACCTCGCTGCCCAAACCCGAGCTGCAGATGGAAAAGATCCTATTTGCCTGCGATGAGCTCACCGGCCTGATCGGCGCTGCAGTCATCATGCGCCCGAGCAAGAGCGTTATGGACTTTACGACCAAGTCGCTCAAGAAGAAGTTCAAGGACAAGCGCTTTGCCGCCGGCTGCTCGCGCGACGTGATTTCGCAGGGCGCCGAGATGTTGGGCTGGGAGCTCCCCGAGCTCTTTGACCGCACCATCGCGGCCATGCAGTCCTTCGCCCCCGACCGCGATACCTTCCAGGCCTAACCGCCCACGCCACCTAAAACCACCACGAAGGGGACAGGCACCTTTGTGGTGGTTTTCGTTTACGAGGGGTTTAGGGGCGGACCTGGCCGGTGCCGCGGAGCTTGTATTTGTAGGTGGTGAGGGCCTCGGCGGCAAAGGGGCCACGGGCGTGGAGTTTTTGGGTCGAGATGCCGATCTCGGCGCCCAGGCCAAACTCGCCGCCGTCGGTGAAGCGCGTGCTGGCGTTGGCGTACACGGCCGAGGCATCGACCGCATCCAGGAAGCGCTCGCAAGCATCCGTGTCCTCGGCAACGATGGCCTCAGAGTGCATCGTGCCGTAGCGGTTGATGTGTGCGATGGCCTCGTCCTCGCTCGCCACGACCTTCACGCTCATCTCGAGCGCCAGATACTCGCGACCCCAGTCCTCCTCAGTCGCGGCAACGTAGTCATCACCCTCGGCAAGCCCGGCATCGGCGCATGCGGCGCAGGTTGCCTCGTCGCCGTGAATGAGCACGCTGTGGTCATGCAGCACGGTCACGACCGTGGGCAAAAACGCATCGGCCACAGCACGGTCGACCAGCAGCGACTCGGCGGCATTGCACACGCCTACGCGCTGGGTCTTGGCATTAACGATAATGTTGAGCGCCTTATCAAAGTCGGCGGATTCATGCACGTAGATGTGGCAGTTGCCCGTGCCCGTCTCGATCACCGGCACAAGCGACTCGCGCACGCAGCGCTGGATCAGGCCTGCACCTCCGCGCGGAATGAGTACGTCGACAATACCGCGGAGCTTCATGAGCTCGCCGGTGGCCTCGCGGTCGGTGGACTCGATCATCGACACGGCCTCGCGCGGGAAGCCCTTGGCCTCGAGCGCATCGGCCAGCAGCTCGGCGATCATGGCACACGAGTGATAGGCCAGCGAGCCGCCGCGTAGAATGCAGGCGTTGCCGGTACGGATGCAGATGCCTGCGGCGTCGGCCGTCACGTTGGGGCGCGCCTCGTAGACCATGGCGACCAGGCCCAACGGCACGCTCACGCGGGTCAGGTCCACACCGCTCGCAAGCACGCGGTGGTCGAGCACGCGGCCGACGGGATCGGGCAGCTCGGCGAGCTTCTCCAAACCGGCGGCCATGCCCTCGACGCGCTCAGGCGTCAGCAGCAGACGGTCGAGCAGACCGGCCGAAGTGCCCGCATCGCGCGCGGCGGACATATCGAGCTCGTTAGCGGCGACGATGGAGTCGACACCGTTGCGCAGTGCTGCGGCCATGGCGCGCACGGCCTCCTGACGCTGCTCATCGCTCGCCGTGGCAAGC
>CATYHY010000190.1 GCA_958407085.1 uncultured Collinsella sp.
CGTCGCTCGAGAACAACGCCCTGTTTAGTGTGGCATGCTTGATGGTCTTAATGGGTGAGGGCAATATTTCGGAGCTCGAGGCTTGCGGTGTTAGGCTTTCGGCGATTGACCAGTCCTATCTTGTCCGCGATTATCCCATTTTTGGCGTCGATCCAGCAGACCGGAGCTTTACCTGCTTGGGTACCGAGGATAATGCACGCCTGCGATTGCGCAAGCTGGTCGCCGAAATCCGCCCCGAACTCGTTGTGCGGGCGGCGCGTATATTGATTAAAGCGGGTCGCTGCGATACCGCGATGGGCCTTGCCGACGCGTTTTTGGACCGCAGTGCGGTGTTGGAGCTTGCCGGGCAGTATGGGGTCGATCTGGCCCTGACGGGGCATGGAGGGGACGTCTGCCGCGCGGCGCTGGGAAAGACCGAGGCAGATGGCCGGGCATCGGAGCCGACGCCTGACGAGGCGCTCGGCATCTATCTGGCGGCGGTGAGCGTCTCCAATACAAAGCTCGCGCGGTATATGGCTTCAATTATCGAGCGTGCGGGCGAGCAAGCGATTTGCGAGCTCAATCCCGTGTCATGGAAGGTGGCGCACGCATTTACGGCCGCCTGTTATGGAGATAGTGGTCTGGGGCTTCCGGCAAGCCATACAGCGTTGGAAAGTGAGGCGTCTTGTACCGCACTCGACATGCTGTTCGCACATGTCGAGATAAAACATGGGCTGACCGAGCGGGCGAAGGGCGGTGAGATCCTCGCGGGGCTCAAAACGGATAAGGCCTACGATTGCGAGCTCGATATCGCGGGGACGTTTGTGCGAGCGGACCGCATGTTGACGGAGCTATTTGATGGGTCGTATGCAGGGACTGACGAGCGTGATGACGAGATGGCCCTGACGCTCGAGGCACTCGAAGCGCGTGGAATCCGAGCGCTCGCCATCTGGGTGCGCATGGTATTATCGGCGCGGCGCTTGTTTGCCGGCATGCCGGTGACCGACGAGCAGGCATTCAATGAGCTCGACCGTTTTGCCGTGCGCGTGCGTGACAATCAAGTCCAGTTGTTTGGCTTGATACTGGAAGGCTGGCAGTCGCTGGCCGAGGGGCGTCCGGTCAATGCCAAATTCCGTGCGGTGCAGGTGCTCAGGCTTGCCGAGGAATCGATTGGATACATACGCGACAACGCACTGCTGCTAGAGCGCGCGGCGTACTTACGCAATACATCGATGGTATCGGTGCGTGAAGAGGCAGAGCTGCTCGATTTGAGCCGGACGCAGGTCGGTGGTGCCGAGGCTTGGATGGTGGCGCTGCATTTGGCCTCCGCGGGCCGCGATAGCGACCTTGCAGCCTGGATGTCCATGAACCGCCCAGGGATTTTGGATCCATCGTATCGGCTGTTTGCGCGTCTTGCGATGCATTGTCTGGGTGAGCCGGCTGCTAGAATTCGAAAGAAGCTCCCGGTGCGCGAGCTGTCGCGGTATTCGCTGCGTGACGACTTTGAGGGCGAAGGCGAGCGTCTGTTCCAGGCCGGCGATGCCGAGAGTGTCGATGCGATTGGCCATATCGAGATTCGCATGTTTGGTGCGTTTCGCGCCGAGCGCGATGGGTTTCCCATCACGGACAAAATGTGGCGTCGCAAGAAGGCGGCGACGCTTGCCGAGCGGCTTGCGCTGGGCATGGATGCGCTCGTCGATCGTGAGACGCTGGCCATGGAGCTGTGGCCCCATGCCGAGTTTAATAGCGCCCGCAACAACCTGTACTCGACGATATCGCGCTTGCGGTCGGCTTTGGGACCGACGCCGGATGGCAAGTCGTGCGTGCTCATCCAAAATGAATGCATTGGGCTCAACGGCGACTACGTCAAGACCGATGTACGGCTGTTTGACCAGATAAGCCGCGAGGTTTTGGGAAATCGCACGGGTGCGCGCGGGCCCCATTTAGTTGAGCTGTGCCTTAAGATTGAGCAGCTTTATGCCGGACCGCTGTATGTTCCCAATGGCTGTAATCCCACCTACTTTTTGCGCATGCGGCGCATTATGCAGTCAAAGTACATCGATTGCATGATTAAGGGAGCAAATGCCGCTCTAGAAGAAAACGATCTGCAGTCGGCGATTTGGCTGGCGGAGTCGGGGCTTCGACAGGAAACGGCGCGTGAGGATATGGTGCGCTGCGCCATGCGCGTCTACAGTGCGGCGGGGCGGCGGCGCGATATCGTCGAGCTGTACAGCGGGCATATGCACCACCTGAGGGAGCAGGTCAATGGCGTGCCCGAGCCCGAGACGCGGCGTCTATACGAGCGCTTGGTGGAGGGGCGGCTCAATCGCGTGCTGGTCGAGCGATAAAAAACGGGCGCCCGAAGTACTTGGGCACCCGTAAGCTTGCTATGTGTTGGCTCGCCGGATTATTGGCTCTTAGACGAGCTTGATCTTCTCGATGTCCTTGCGCGAGGACTCGCGATACAGTGAGAACTTGCGGCCGATGACCTGGACGACCTCGGCGTGGCAACGCTCGGCGAGCTCCTCGGCGGCCTCGCGGGCGGAAAGGCTGGAGCCATCGAGCACGGAGCACTTAACGAGCTCGTGCTTCTCCAGGTAGGCGACCGTCTGCTCGACGGTGCCCTCGTTGACATCGGACTTACCGATGATGATGGCGGGGTTGAGGTGATGGGCCATGCTACGAAGCTGCTTGACCTGTGCTCCTGTCAGTGCCATGGGTTCTCGCTTTCTATGTATGGGGCGACCCACGATGGGGCCTTAATCTACGTGAGCTGTCCCACGATAGCGCAGGAACGGCGCGGTGTGGAGCGCGTTTGCCCAGTTCAAAAAGAATGCGGATGCCGAGTGAGTGGGCGGTGCGGGCTGCGAACAGACTACGAGCGGGGTGCAGAGACCGGCTCCCATGCAATAAACGCCCAACGGACCTTGCGGACGTGGTCGAGTATATAGCGTCCCTGTGGCATGCCCTTGGAGCCCGGCTCGCCGGCATGGGGGTTCTCAATCATGTGCTGGGCGATGTAGTCGCGCAGACGGTCGACCTTATCCTCGTTGCCATGCTCGAGCATACGGGAAAAATCTGCTACGCCCGCTTCAAGGTTATCGAAGGTATCGCGACGAGGCGATTCAAAGTACGTAACCTGCGGCAGGGCACCCATCTGAATGAGGATATTAAAAGCATACACAAAGCCATTACTGCAGGTAACCGAGGCACCGATGGCGTTCATCAGGT
>CATYHY010000191.1 GCA_958407085.1 uncultured Collinsella sp.
AGAGCGTCCATGGCTACCCAAAAGTTGTACGCCAGCATCCAAAGATGTCGAAAAAAGTCGACTTTGGATGCTGGTGTACATGTTTAGGCCGTATGAGGTGGGGTCTTGGACGGACGGGATGCGCGTGCTAGAGCAGGTTCTTCTGTACCCATGCGATGATGTCGCTCGACTCGTAGAGTGGTTTGCCGTCGATGAACAGGCAGGGAACCTGGCGTTTTCCGCCGATGGAGATGAGTGTCTGTTCGGCATCGGAATCGGTCGAGATATTGCGCTCGGGAATGGTCACGCCGTTATCTGCCAGAAAGCGCTTGACCTTTATGCAATACGGGCAGCCGGTCATAACGTAGAGCACGAGCTCGTGATCAGTAGCCATGGGTCTCCAATCGGTTGAGGTTTTGATTGAAATACCCAAAGCCGCCGCGGTCTATGCGCGCGTCAACGACGACTCGATGGCCTGAACTAGAAACGCCGTGGCTCCGGTGCCGCATGGCTTGTCGTAGTAGTCGATAAAGCGCTGATCGGCGAGGTAGCCGTGGGCGAGCCCCAGATAGGCCTCGTCTTGGGGCTCGCTGCCCCAGTTGAGAGCTATCCAGCGGTGATGCATCGCGACGAGCTTGCGAGCCTCGCTTCCATCCGCATCGCCGTCGCCCATGGCAATCGAGAGCTGACCCAGAATAGCGCGTTCAAGTTCCTTCATGTCGGTCCATGTCTGAGGATCCATGTCCAGTAACGTTTCGTTTGCTGCATCGATAGCCTCATTGCCATAGCGCGCCCGCGCCTCGGCGCCGTAGCGCTCTTCGTTTTCCTGCACGTTGTGCCAGCGCTCCAGTTGCGGCAGGACGGCGCCCATGAGCGAGACGGCTTCGTCGAGCGACATGCCGGTGTTTTGCGCCAGCCGCGGGGCACAATCCTCAATCATCGCCTCCATGGTGGTGTCGTAGGTGTACTTGCCGTGGTCGTAGCACCACTTGCAGTAATGGTCGGTCGTGGCGCCCGTGGCGTCGGTGCCGCAGTCGTCGGGCGTGAGTATCATGCCGCAGCTCTGGCAATAGTGCTCGGGCATTTCGAGCAGGTGGGGCAGGGGCTCGCCGGTCACGGCGGCAATGAGTTTCATCATGTCGATGCCCGGTGTGACCTCGCCGCGTTCCCAACGGCTGATGGCCTGGCGTGTGACGAAGAGCTTAGCGGCGAGCTGCTCCTGAGTAAGGTGATGGGCGCGACGGATGGCAATGAGCTTTTCTGCAAAGGCCATAGCGGCTCCTTTCTGCTGGTTGATGGCTTAAGCATACGCGGCGGCAGGCGCCCTTCCAAGCAACCGTTGGTTGCACGACGGGAGACCGCGGCGAAGAATTGCGCGCAATGCCCCACGCCTCCATGCCGTACAATGACCGGCATGGAACCTATTGCACACATACATACCGACCTGCCGCAGAAGTTCGGCATTCCGCGCAACAGCTTTTTGGCGCCTCATCTGCAGGGACGCATCGTTTTTGAGCCGGAATTTGCCTCCAACGCAGCAGTTGAGGGCCTGGATTCCTTCTCTCACTTATGGCTGCTGTGGCGCTTCGAAAACGGAACGCCCGGCGGCACGGCTAAGGACATAGCTGCCGATGCCAAGTCGCAGGACAGGTCCGGCACCAACGTCAAGTGGTCGAAAACCGTGCGCCCGCCGCGTTTGGGTGGAGCCGAGCGCGTGGGCGTGTTTGCCACGCGCAGTCCGTTTCGCCCTAATCCCATCGGTCTCACCTGCGTCAAGCTCGATCGTGTCGAGTTCACCGATGATGGCCCCATCATTCATGTGCTGGGGGCCGACCTGCGCGACGGCACGCCCATCTACGACATTAAGCCCTACATTCCGTTTGCGGACTGTCACCCGGATGCAACGGGCGGCTGGATTGAGGATGCTCCGTGGCAAGAGCTCGATGTTGAGTTCCCGCAGGCTCTTCAAGACATGGTCCCGCCCGCAAAGCTCCCCGGTCTGGTCGAGGTTCTTCGCCAAGATCCGCGCCGCGCGGGCAGCAAGCACGAGCCAAACCGCGTCTATCATCTGGCCTTCGCCGGGCTTGACATATCTTTTACGGTCGATAAAACCCAGCTAACCGTGGTCGCCGTCAACGACGCGCAAGACTAACCAGCCATTCGTCCGCACCCGTCAAATTAAGCGCCAAACCCCATGCCAAAATCGCCCGTGCTGGTGGACAATAACGCCTACCAAAACAATCACTTTGCACGGGAGTTCAGCATGAAATACGACTTTAGCTCGCTTATCGACCGCCACGGCATGGACTCCATCGCCGTTGACTCTTGGGGCGAGATCCCCGGCATGGCTCCGAACGCACCCGACGAGGGCTTCGACCGCATTCCCATGTGGGTGGCCGACATGAATTTCGCCACGGTGCCCACGGTCCAGGAGCACATCATTCAGCGCGCTCAGCATCCCATGTTTGGCTACTTTAACCCGCGCGCCGAGTACTTCGACCGCATCATCGAATGGCAGAGCCGCCGCAATGGCGTCGAGGGCCTGCGCCCTGAACATATCGGCTACGAAAACGGCGTGCTGGGCGGTGTCGTGTCGACGCTGCGCGCGTATGTCCAGCCGGGCGATGCAGTGCTGGTCCATAGCCCCACCTACATTGGTTTTACCAAGTCCATCGAAGCTGCGGGCTATCGCATTGTCCACAGCCCGCTTAAACTCGACGACCAGGGCGTGTGGCGTATGGACTTTGAGGACATGGAGCACAAGCTCGCCCAAAACCACATCCATGCCGCGGTGTTCTGCTCGCCGCACAATCCCTGCGGCCGCGTATGGGAGCGCGACGAGATCGAGCGCGCCATGGACATCTATCGCCAGCACGATTGCGTGGTGATCTCGGACGAGATTTGGTCCGATATCATTCTGCCGGGGCACAAGCATATCCCGACGCAGTCGGTGAGCGAGGATGCCCGCATGCGTACGGTTGCCCTCTACGCGCCCAGCAAGACGTTCAACCTGGCGGGCCTGGTCGGCAGCTACCACATTGTCTACAACGAGACGCTGCGTGACCGCATGTGCGCCGTGTCCGACAAGACTCACTACAACGAGATGAATGTCCTCTCCATGCATGCGCTTATTGGTGCCTATCAGCCGCAGGGCTACGAGTGGGTGGACGAGCTCAACCAGGTGCTTGCCGGCAATATCGAGTACTTCTGCGATTACGTGGACGA
>CATYHY010000192.1 GCA_958407085.1 uncultured Collinsella sp.
TTGGCGATTTCCTCTTCGACTTCTTCGGCAGAAGGGTAGTACTTAAGCGCGAGCTGGCGAACTTTATCCTCGATAAACGCGGGGGTGTCATTCGCCAGGCGACAACGGCCAAAGACTACGGTACTCATAACGTAGGGAGCCCAGTCACCGTCCTTGTACCACTCGTTGCCGTAAACGGTAAAGCAGACCTTGTCATCGCGCTTGAGTGCGTCGACCTTGTGGCCAGCCTTGGCGCCATGGAAATAAATCTTGTCGTGCTCGGCGTCAAAGAAGTAGTTGACGGGAATGGCGTACGGGTAGCCATCGTCGCCGTTGACGGCAAAGACGCCGCGCTTGCAGGTAGCGAGCAGTTCGCGCGCTTCCTCGTCAGTGATGGCGCGTTTCTTTCGACGTAAGGGCCTAAACATCGTTGGTTTCCTTTCTGGTCGTGCGTGGTGGTTGAGCACAAACTATAGCGAAACGGATCCGTTTTTCTTGATGCGGGCGAGTATGTTTTTGAGCTTGTTAAAGTCGAGCGGTTTGGACAGATGGGCGTTCATGCCGGCATCGTGTGCCGCCTTGGCGTCCTCGGCAAAGGCGTTGGCGGTGAGCGCGATGATGGGGATATCGGCTGCATCGACCTTCTCGCTCAGACGAATCGCGCGGGTTGCCTCATAGCCGTCCATGCCCGGCATCATGATGTCCATCAGAATCGCATCGAAGCTGCCGGCGGGATGTGACAGGTACAGATCGACGACTTCGTTGCCATTGGCGGCGCAGGTGACCACGACGCCCTCGGATTCTAGCAGCGTCTGGGCAATCTCGGCATTCAATTCGTTGTCTTCGGCGAGCAACACGTTCATGTCGGCGAGCGAGCAGTCGAGCACCCTCTCGACCGTATCTGCCCGCGCCTGAGGGTTCTTGTCGATATCGAGCGGAATCTGGACGTTGAACGTACTCCCCACGCCAACCTCACTCGAAATCTCAATCGTACCGCCCATCAGTTCAATAAGCGACTTGACGATTGGCATGCCCATGCCGGTTCCTTGGAACTTGCTGCGCGCATCGTCACCTTCTTGGGCAAACGGCTCATAGATATGCTTTAAAAACTTGGGAGTCATGCCAATGCCGGTATCCGAAACGCTAAAGCAAAAGAGCGCGCGCCCGTTATCGAGTGGCTTGGTCTTTGAGCTAAAGGTGACGGAGCCGCCGTGCTTGTTGTACTTAATGCTGTTGTCTAATAGGTTGATCATGATCTGTCGGATATGGGTGGGACTGCCGATCATGTATGGCCCCGTGGCGTACGGCAGACTATTGTCCTGCATGGTGATGCCGTTACTGGACGCGCGGAGCTTGCACAGCACCAGCGTATTATCACAGAGCTCTTTGAGGTTAAAAGGCGTATGCTCCAGTGTTAGCTTGCGGTCTTCGATTTTGCCCATCTCGAGGATGTCGTTGATCAGCGAGAGCAGGTGATTGGCGGCAACGCGCGCCTTGGCACGGCTCTCGCGGGCGACCTGGATATCGCCTTCCTTCAATTCCTCGATCTCGATAAGGCCCAGGATACCGTTGAGCGGCGTTCGGATGTCGTGGCTCATGCGCGTGAGGAATGCCGTCTTAGCGGCGTTGGCAGCATCGGCTTTTTTGCGCTCGGTTCGAGCGCGCACGAGCGCCCAGATGAGCAGGACGATGCCGACCGACAACATACCGATGAGGGTAGCTGCAATGGCGGTGCGGTTGCGATAAAGGAATTGAAGCGTGTTGGATTCCTGGGCCGTGTACGACGTGGAGGAGAAATTGCTTGCGGAGAGCGATTCTCCGGCATTGATGATGCCCTTGTTGATGATTCCCAGCAGCTCGGGCTTTCCGCGCGAAATCCAGCACGAGAGCTCACAGGTGTCAGGGAGCTCGACCGTCTCGCAGTCCTCGAGATCGTAACGGTCACCGATGGTTTTTACGCGTGAACTGGGAGCGACGATGCAGTGCGCCGTTCCCTTCCTGAGGGCGTCGAACGCTTCATCGTCGGATTGGTATTCGGTTACGGTCGCTGTGGGGAACAGGCTTTCAAGTGCATTTTTGTTGACAAACGATGATTTGGTACAGGCGATGTTCTGAAGGTCTTTGTTCAGGTTGCTGCCGGTGTAGATGGCGGTGAGGGATATGGTCCCAACGATATCGACTGCACAACGCCTGTTTGCTCGGCAAACCAGTAATCTCGGTATACCGGCAGCGCAACGTCTATGCTTCCCTTTGACAGGGCCTTTGACATCATCTTGTAGCTATCAAAGGCGACGGTTTTGACCGTAATGCCAAATTTATCGTGTAGCGTCGTCGCAAGCGAGGCGAGCGACCCTTCCATTTCGCCGTCTTCGTCTTCGTTGCAGTAGGGGAGTTTGCCCGTAATGTAGCCGAGCGTGATGGTGTTGTTGTTCGCCTTGAGCCAGGAACGTTCGGGGCCGTTGAGCGATGATGAGCCGCTGTTTTGGGTCGAGTAGTGAGATTTTACTTCGTCGTTATAGCGTGGGTTGACGCGGGCGATTGCCGTCATGGCAGCATTGATGTCGTCCATCAGGTCGGGGCGGCTTTTGGGAACGGCAAAGTAGTAGTCGTTCGAACCAATGTAGAACATGGGGGAGGCATTGGGCGACGAGATTGTGTCGTTCATGATGACGGCATCGACTTCGTCGTTTGCGAGCGCGTCAAAGAGATCGGATCCTCCGTCATACTCCTTGTATGTGCAGGCGATTCCTTCGCTGGCGAGCCATTGCCGGCCAACGAAGGTTTGCATGACGTCGGGGTTGCAACCGATAGTGAGACCCTGGAGTGCTTGGAGGTCACCCTTGGCCAGGTCGTCACGGTCGGGCCTGGCGTAGATGTAGTAGCGCTCGGTGCCCTCGGGGTTCGAGGAAAAGAGCAGCTTTTGGGCACGTTCCTCGGAGTAGGAGATGTTGGGCATGAGGTCGATTTCGCCTGCCTCGAGCATGTCCATAAGCTCGGTGAAGGTGCCGGAGACGTATTCGTACCGCCAGCCGGGCGTGTAGTACGACAGGGTCTGGAGGTACTCGTAACCCCATCCCGATAGACGCTCGCCGGGGGTGCCGTCCTGGAAGCCCTCGTTGTTGACGAGCCAACCAACGCGGACCGTCTTGACTGGCTGGCTAGAGTCAGCGGCAAAAGCCTGGACAGGCGCGATAGAACTCAG
>CATYHY010000193.1 GCA_958407085.1 uncultured Collinsella sp.
CTTGGGGATAGCCTGACGAGCGACGACTATCTGATTGTCGCGGGCGACTTTGGCTTTCCCTGGGATTTCTCTGCCGAGGAATGCGCCGATATCGCTTGGCTGGAATCGCGTCCCTATACCGTGCTGTTCGTCGACGGCAATCACGAGCGTTTCGATCACTGGGCGGAGCGCCCCATGGAGTTGTGGCACGGCGGGCTGACGCAGCGCCTGTCGGACTCCTCTCCCATACGGCGCCTGACGCGCGGCGAGGTTTTTGAGCTCGACGGCTCAACGATTTTTACCATGGGCGGCGCCACGAGCGTGGACAAGGAATACCGCATTCCCTATTCCAGTTGGTGGCCGCAGGAGCTGCCGGATGAGCGTAACTTTGAGGAGGCGTGGACAAAGCTCGACAGCATGGACTGGAAGGTCGACTACGTGATCACCCACACCTGCTCTACGCGCATGCTTTCGCCCACGCTTTATCCGGTACCCGGCTGGAATTACCCCGCCGTTGATCGGCTTACGGCATTTTTCGATGAGCTGGAAGACCACTTGGATTACAAACGCTGGTACTACGGGCATTTCCATCGGGATGCCAACCCGGCCGAACGCCACACCGTGCTCTACGACTGCATCGTTCGCTTGGGCGACGAACTCTAGCCCTGGGACGTTGTGTAGGGTGGGGTGGCTGGCTACTCGGCCGTCATGGTGATGTTCTCCCGATGCGCGCGGATGACATCCCAGCTAAAGTGCTCGACCAACTGCTCGGCGGTACGCGGCGTGATGTCCGGTGCGATGCCCGTTTGCCCGGCGAGCCATCCCATCAGTGCCTCGGGCGTGCCAAAGCGGGCGCGTAGTTCGCCCAGGTCCAGATCGCGGTCGCGCTTGGAAAGGCGGCGGCCGTCCGGCGACATGAGCAGCGGAATGTGCGCGTAGTGCGGCGTGGGAAGTCCCAGCAGATGCTGCAGATAGATTTGGCGGGGCGTGGAGCCCAGCAGATCGCATCCGCGCACGACCTCGGTGACGCCCATGGCAGCGTCATCGACCACCACGGCTAACTGGTAGGCAAACACGCCGTCGCTGCGGCGCACCAAAAAGTCGCCGCATTCGGTGGCGAGCGCCTCGCATTGGGCCCCGTACGTGCGGTCCACGAATTCGATCACATCGTCTGCGAGGTCGTCGACGGCGGGCACGCGCAGGCGCGTGGCCGGGGCGCGCAGGGCACTGCGGCGGGCGACCTCTTCGGCCGAAAGCCCTCGGCAGGAGCCGCGATAGATGGGCGTGCCGTCGCTGGCGTGCGGCGCGCTCGCGGCGTGGAGTTCGGCGCGCGTGCAAAAGCAGGGGTAGGTGAGGCCGGCGTCTTGCAGCTGGTGCAGGGCGTCCTCGTACAAGTCCAGGCGATCGTGCTGGTAGTAGGGACCTTCGTCCCACTCAAGCCCCAGCCAGGCCAGGTCGTCAATCAGTTGAGCGGCAAGTTCCGGGCGCTTGCAGCGATCGTCCAGGTCCTCGATGCGCAGTACGATGCGGCCGCCCTGGCTGCGGGCCGAAAGCCACGCGCACAGGCAACTGAACACGTTGCCCAGGTGCATGCGGCCCGAGGGCGACGGGGCAAAACGGCCCACGACGGGCGCGGGGGCAGAGGCGGCCGGCGTCGTTGGCGCGTCCGCGGCGGGCGTTGCTATGTTGCGTGCTTTGATATCCATGCGGACGAGTATAGCGCGGGGCGCGATGGGGAGACGTCACTGTGGTCCGCAAGTTGTCGAAGCCCCGCATTGCGTATGGCGGGCCGCAGACTCGGCGCTTTGATTCCTGTCCATCAATTCGGCGCCTTAGACGACAGAAACCCCGGCAGCTCTTCGCAACTGCCGGGGTTTCCGCGGAAAAGGGGGACATGATCCTCGAGCGAACGGCAAAGGGGCAAACCGTTTTCGCTCAACTGCTTTATGCCCCTCGGCTGGCGGCTCAATCAGCGCATGCCGCGCCCACACAAAGCCACTACACCTGTGACGGAGCTGTGAAATGGTATCTATCGTTGGTGCATGCCATGCCAAAGAGTGTCCCTAACGGCTAGTCATTTAAGAACGTCCCCAATGACTAGCTGCTGGCGGCGGGCGTGACTTTTGTCCCATTTGGCGCTCCGGTCGCCTAGATATTCGTCATGTGCGCCCGTAAACGTGGGACAATGACGCTGTTGGTATCACAGACAAAGGATGTGCCTATGAACGCCCCCGTTGCCAAGACCTGTCGGCAGCGCCGCCTATTCGCGCGATTCGCTTCCGTCTGCGCACTCGTCGCGCTTGCGTTGTTGCTGCTGCCTGCCGCCGCACACGCCGACGGCTACTCCATGAGCCAAACCTACATCGGCGCCACGGTTGAGGCCGATGGATCGCTGACCGTTGTCGAGGGACGCCAGTTCGATTTCGACGACGACATCAACGGCGTGTTTTGGGAGATCAATACGGGCACCAACCAGCAGGGCGGCACGGCGGGCGTCGACGTGCTGAGTGTCGAGGAAGAGGACACCGCGTTTAACAAAGTCGATAGCGCGAACAAGGGCGACTCTGGCGTCTACACGGTCGAGCAGACCGGTGACGGCGTAAGGATTAAGGTGTTCAGCCCCCACGAGAGCGGCGATAGCGCGATCTATTACGTGAGCTACATCATGACCGGTGCGGTCATGAACTGGGCCGATACCGCCGAGCTCTACTGGAAGTTCGTGGGTGACGGCTGGTCCGCGGATTCCGACGATGTCGAGATGGAAGTGTACTTCGCAAATGCCGCTGCCGGGACGGCGGCCGTCAAGGGCGATAACTTCCGCGCATGGGGTCACGGTCCGCTGACGGGCGACGTGTCACTCGATGCGGATGAACCCATGGTCACCTATACCATTCCCTGCGTGCATCAGGGCGAATTCGCCGAGGCGCGCATCGCCTTCCCCAGCGACTGGGTGCCATGGCTTTCCGCTTCAAGTGAGGAGCGCATGCCGACAATCCTGAGCGAGGAGAAGGCGTGGGCCGACGAAGCTAACGCCCGCCGCGCTCACGCTCGCATGATTGCCAATGCACTTGCCGCGCTAAGTGTTGTCGCGGCGGTGGCATTTACCGGCACAATCGTTGTGCTCAAGCTGCGCCGCCGCAAGCCCAAGCCGCTTTTCCAGGACGAATATTTCCGCGATGTGCCTTCGGCCGACCATCCCGC